>PWWL01000250.1 GCA_003561515.1 Balneolaceae bacterium | reverse complement strand
CTATCTCACTTTGGGTGAGGCATTTTGAATGAAAATCCGGATACATACTGCCTCCCTCAACCTGATATGCCCTTTGCTATTTTGCTCGGATAAGGTTAGCCGCGAACGGACTTCAAAAACCGGTCCGCCTCTTCCCTGGTAAGTTCCAGATTGGAAATCATCGCCTGTAAGCGGACGAAAATTTCATTTTCATTAAGTGGTTCACGGGTATCGAGGTATCCCTGTTCGAGGAAAAACTCCTCCATTCTGTCAATTACACTTCCGTGATATCGTTTGAGTGCGCCATTATTTAAAGTATCGATCAGTTTCTTTGGATTGTTGCCTTGCTTTGCCAACAGATCTGCCACCTCATCAACACGCGTTGCGCCTGACTCCTCAAGCACGCTCCGGTCAATCGGCTTTGGTCGTCCCTGCCTGTAGAGCTTCAGAAAGCGATCCAGCAGCTCCGCTTTTTCTTCCATTTTGCGAATTTCCGGCTCATCCAGCCCCTCAATTACGCCGCCCACCGCCAAGTAACTCCTGAGAGCACCCCAGCGTGAGATACCGGCTGAGAGCACACTGTGTAAAAGATTCGGATCCTCAATCAAGTACCAGAGATGGAGCTGTTCCGGTTCATCTGTGACTGGATTGAACGCCGGAATGTTCAGCCGCTCACCATACCTCTTGTGGTCTAATGATGCCGGCTCAGGAACGTGATGAACAAGGCGTGACAGCTTCCAGTCGAACTTAAAATCTTTAGAATGTTCATCAGATTTTTCCCCGTAGAGCCGGAACACCTTATAATCCACCTCCCCATTTCTACCAAGATAGCTCTCCCATTTTGCCACCTCATCCCCCTGAGCTGTAAAATAGAACACCTGTCGCCCGTCCCGGCTGATCTCCGTCAGCGCCTCAATAATCGCCTCCGCGCGGACATCATCGCTGTTGGCCAGCAGTTCATCTGCAAGGATGGGTAGTTTTACAGAGGTCTCTTGCGTCTCAACAAACGCCAGGCGTACCGCCAGCAGAAGTTGAATTCGAGTTCCGCTGGAGAGCTCATCCAGGCTTCGCCCGATTTGGTCAACCGTATCGTACGCCCTGAATTCAGATTCCTCTTTGTCAGTAACTCTCAGCTCATACCGTCCTTTTGTGATGCGATTGAACAATCGATTGGCCTCCTTAAACACCTTCGGCCGGTTCTTCTCCCGCATCTCTTCTTTTAAAGTCGCCACCAACAACTGACCGGTAATATCTGACAGGTTTTTCTCATAAAGCCCTTTAAGCTCCAGCACCGCCTCATCCCTATTTTTCAGTGCCTTCTCCAGTGAGTTTCCGGATTTCACCGTATTCACTTTCGCCTCGATCTCTGCGATCTCGTTCCAGATCTGATTCACCTTTTCCGCCTCAGCGCCCAGCTTTTGCCTTATCTCCTCAGCCTGGTCAAGCGTCAGTTCATCTGCTTGATCGGCTTCCTGCCCGTACAAAGAGTGCTCTTCCATTTTGCGCTTAGCCTTCTCGAAATCCTGTTTTGCAAGCCGGGTATCACTCGCTGTTTCCCTGTAATCATCCAGCCGGTTCAACAGATCGCGAAGCTGATTTTTCTGCCCGGTCTGAAGCTCAAACTTTTCATAGATCTCTTTTAGACTATCTTGTCTGCGATCTATCAAATCGCTCCGATCACTGATCGTCTTTTCCTCTCTCCTGATCTCCTCCTCATTTCTCACCCGCTGCTCTTCCTGGTTTTTCAGCGTTTTGTACAATGCACCGGCCCCTGCCGAATCATGAACCTTTTCATCCGTATAATCGCTGATCCGCTCAGAAAAACTCTCCATCTTCTCCCGATACTGCTCCTTCACCTTTTCCAGTTTTTCAGTAACGGACAGATACTCTGTATGATCCTTTTGCCACTGCTGCACATGCTTTATAAACACCGCCAGCGACGTATAACTCAAGGGTTCATCAAACGGAAGATCCGGCAGTGCCGACAGCCGCTCTTTCAGATCCTCACCTTTCTCCACTATCTGTTTAACGCTTCCGTCGAGATCTTGTAACCGGCTTCTGCTGTTCTCAATTTTCTGATTGATGCGTTCCTGCCATCGAGCCTCTCTCAGTTCTTCAGTCAGGCTGTCCAGCCGCTCACTCACACTCTCCGGATTCCACGCTTCAGGAGGCGTCAGCCCGGTGCTGCGATAATCCTCAACCCGGATCTCCGATTTCGAATGGCCGGCACTGTTTTTAAGCTGCATCAACCCGTAAACAGAGAGAAATAAAATCACGATCATCCCAACTAATCCCGCCAGCGGGGCAAAATATCCTGCAAAGGCCGATACTACCGCCAGAACCGCAATTGCGATTATCACCCACGATGGAAATTTCTGGCTTTCCGGAACTTCCTTAAGCCACTGAGTGAGAGAAGTGATGCCGCGATTAAGCAGATCCCTGTCCGCCGTCTCCGGTTTTTCTTCCCGCTCAAGATCTCCAATCTCCTTCTCCAGGATTCTCTTCTCCCCGGCCACCCGGTGCGCTTCCTGCAGGAAATGATCCAGATCACCAATATCCTCCAGGTCCAATCCCTGCCAGGCTTTTGGATCCACATCTTTGCCAATCTGCCGGAGTGCTTCCGATCTTCTTTTTTCCAGCTCTGCCCGGTCCGCTTCAAGCCGGTCAATCTCTCTCTCCAGATCTTTGATCTCAACTGTCCGGCTCTCCAACTCAGACAGGTGGTGTTCAGCCACTCCGGTATCCGGGATACTAAGCTGATCCAGTCGCTCTCTGCACTCAGTAATTTTTGATTTTGCTGCTCGAATCGCCTCCCCGGCCTCCGCGATTTCTGATTCGATCTCTTCCACACGCTTTAGTTCTTCACCGTTAGCTTTCTCAAGAACGTCGGGAAACTCCTGCATCTGCTCGCGGAGATCGGTGTACTTTCTTTCTGCTTTCATCTTCTCCACAGCCAGATCGTAAAAATCCCTCCTCCTGGCCGAAAGTTCAGCCTCTTCCCGTTCACGGTAGAGATCTCCCAGCCTCTGCTCCTTCTTTTTGATGCTTTTCTGGCTCTCCTGACTCTCCCTAACGGTTTTTTCCGCCTCACTGTACTTTATATACTCTCTCTTACTCGTAGACTTAATACCAGCATCATAACCAAGCTCTTCCCCGGCACGTCCCGGATCATATCCTCCAACCGATTCCCGGATGATCCGCTGAGCAAGATCTTTGCTGTCTGCCGTCAACAGTTTGTGCAGCGCCAGCATGTACCGGTTCTGCTCTTCAGCCGCCGGCACCCCGGTAATCTCATCATCCACTCCATGCCGCTGAACGACTTTTTTGTCCGAATCCACTTCAAGCGTCCAAGGCTCTCCATCCATTTCTGCCTGGCCGATCAGATGCATGTTCCGGGTATCGCTCTGCCAAATCAGCTTCTGAATCGCAGTGGCAGTGGTACTCTTCCCTGATGCGTTCGGACCGGCAATGATATTGATTCCGTCAGAGAACCCCTTAAACGGTTTCATTCCTGATGAAAAGCCGGGCACTTTTCTGACGGACAGATCTTTAATCCGAAGCGGCTTTTTGTTTGATTGATTCATGGATTATTCGTCACTGAACTTTTTGTGAAAGCAGTTCACCCAGAAGCTGCCGGCTCTGTTCCAGCAGGAGCTCTTCTGCCGATTCATCTGTCTGATCCCGTTGCTCTTCAAAGCGGTTTAGCGGCTGATAGGTCCCCGCTCTGTTTACTTCGCCGATTCTATCTTTCATTTTTGATACAAGCTCAGCCACCAACGGGGATTTTTTTCCCTGCTCCAGTTCAAGGATTGTCTTTGCGAGAAGACCGGGCGGTGTTGGCTGCTTCGCCAGCTCCTCAAGATTCTCAACCACCGGCCTGACCTTGTTCACAACTTTTCGAATCGTTGCCACGGTTTCCGGAATCAGCTCCTGCTCGAACTGATCTGCAAGTTGAGTCCATTTGGACAAACCGGAAACTGAGGGATGTGATCCTGTCAGCACAACATCATAGACCAGCCGGGACACCTTTTCAAGCTCCCCTGCATTCTCTTGCGTATGTTCGGTGATTTGATGAACCAGCCTGTCCCGAAAGGCAGATTCACTGTCTGCTCCGGTTACATCCAGTTCAATGGTTTCGTACCGTACGGGAGATAAACCGATCTGCTCCGCGGTCATGTTCTGGCCCTCCACAGTCATCATGAACGGTCCGTGAACACCGGGCTCTTTTGAACTGAGTGCCTGCGGTGAACCGGGATAGAAAATAAAAGGAGATGTTTCCCTTAAAACTGCCGGTTTATGAATATGGCCTATAACCCATGCTTGCGGTGTGCTGACGGGAAAAGCAGTGCTGTCAAGCGGTGCGTATTGGCTTTTCTGATCAAAAAGATCGCCGTGCAGCAAGCCAACGGTCGGAAGATTGGGATCCAGGTTTAGATTTGCACCTTTAATCTGCTGAAGCGGATCAACACCAACATGCTGTGTTGGAAATGACCATCCCACAACCTGAAGTTCTCCACCGCGTGTTTCGATTATTTTGGATTCCCACTCCCCCTTTTCACCCAATAGGTGAACATGATCGTATTCTCTGTTTTTGATGATGTCCGGCAACACATCATAGTCGTGATTGCCGGATACCATCACCACCGGAATTCCGGCACTGCCAAGCTTTTCAAATCCTCTCTGCAGCGGGCCGATCGCCTCAAAAAAACGGTTATCGCGATCCACAATATCTCCCGAAAGAAGCAGAGCGTCCACGGAATTGTCAACTGCGAGCCGGATGATCCGGTTCCACGTAAACGTAACGGAGCTTTCGCTATCTGATGCTGGCACATTTGATGACTGTTTTCCCAAATGGAGATCTGCACTGGCAAGAAGCTTCATAAGCTGCAACATTTTTCAAAATCAACGGTTTTTGCTACAACAAGATAATAGTGAGCAGTGACAATATCTGTCATCCCGGAGTAAATATTGTTTCAAGCATCTGCTCGTACGATTCGATCCTCGATTATCTTTTAATAGCAGAGAGTGTTCACCGGTACCGGCGAAGAAGACACCCATTAAAAATTATCAAAAACCCAATGTGTCCACTTATTCGGAACTTCTGAATCTGCAAAAGGTTTATTCATTTTAACATCAAAATTAAACTGAGTACCTATGTTTCGTAATCAATGTTCCGTATACGCACTGATACCGGCTCTGCTGCTTCTGCTCACAGTTTCATGCGATAGCTCACTCACATCATTTCACGAACAACCACCCGAACTGCCTCCGGTTAGCTCCATGATGATGAATTTTTCTGGTTTTGATCAAGGGCAATCCAAAGCTATCCCGGCTCCGGAGTTGAACGCCGAAAGCGTTAACTACAGTAACTTTGGAAATGCTGCCGTACGGGTTCTCATAGTAAAAAGCGCTGTTAATTTGAATCTTGCGATTCCAAAAGCCATTCTCATAGCAGCTCATTCAGCTGAACCCGAACTGAATGAAAATAATGAGTGGGTCTGGAGCTACTCAAATACCGCCGAAGGCAAGGATTTTGAAGTTCGCCTGGTTGCCTCATCAGAGAACGGAAATGATGTGCTTTGGCAGTTTTTCATCACAAACACGGAACTGGATCTCGACAACCATCTCTTTTTTGAGGGGGTAACCTCCACCAATGCGCAATCCGGAACCTGGACGTATTATCAGCTTTTAGGTGACGAATCCGGGGATGCCATATCGGAGGTATCCTGGAATATTGTGAATGAAGAGCAGCGTCAGCTTCGTCTTGATATTCTTTCCGACCGGAATGGCAACCTGGGCGACTTCATCGAATATGAACTTGACGCCCCCATTAAGCGTGTTACCTACTTCAATGCCGAAAAAGAAGAAACTGCCGAGATCGAATGGAATTCTGAGACCCTTGCAGGATACCTGATAGCACCCGATTACAACGAAGGAGAACGGGCGTGCTGGGGCTCAAACCTCGCAAATACCCCCTGCGACTGATATTGGGTTCTACTCGCACCCTGCCGGGTACCACTGTATTTTTTGGTAACAGGCCAGAAGTCCCCTCTCGAGAGG
>PWWL01000152.1 GCA_003561515.1 Balneolaceae bacterium | reverse complement strand
CGCAACTGGGGATTCTCAGCTCCCAGCTACTCATCGGGTGCTGTTTATGCAGACCTGAACGGAAACGGCCGGCTCGACCTCGTTGTAAACAATACCAATGAACGGGCGAAAATCTACAGGAATGACTTTGATGAGGAGAAGTCTGGCCATTTTCTGAAGGTAAAGCTGAATGGCCCCGAGTTTAACTCAACCGGTATTGGCACGAAACTGATCCTTTATCATGAGAACGGGCTCAAGTACCGCGAACAGTTCCCGACAAGGGGATTTCAGTCATCGGTGGACCACGTTATTCATTTCGGGCTCGGTGCCGTTGATCGGATTGATTCACTGAAGGTGATCTGGCCCGGCGGAAGCTACGAAGTAGTACATGGTCCGGACGTAAACCGGTTGATTGTGGCTGGGTTTGAAAGTGCAGCCGGTCAGTTCGATTATAGCCGTCTTCACCACAATCCCGCCGGAGGAACACTTCTGGCCGATATTTCCGACGCTGTAAATACCGGGTTCAGACATCGCGAAAATACCTTCGACGATTTCAGCCGTGAACCGCTAATGCCCTACAAGCTATCAAGGCGGGGCCCGGCTATGGCGTTTGCCGACGTAAACGGCAATGGACTTGATGATCTGTTTCTCGGTGGTGCAAGAGGCTTTCCCGGCCGCCTGTTCCTGCAGCAAAACGATGGCAGGTTTATGGAGTCGGAACAGGCCGAATTTGTTGCAGACAGGCATAGCGAAGATGTGAATGCCATGTTCTTTGATGCAAACGGGAACGGACATCCGGACCTGTACGTGGTGAGCGGCGGAAACGAATATACGGGTGAATCTGAAGAGCTGGTCGACAGGATATACTTTAACGACGGCAGCGGAAATTTTGCAAGATCCATCAACAGTTTACCGAATTACGCAGTGAATGGCTCAGTTGTGATTGCCGCAGACATCAACGGGAATGGCAGTAAAGACCTGTTTGTGGGCGGGCACTCGGTTCCGTGGCGATATGGCATTGGGCCGCAGAGTTTTATTCTCGAAAACAATGGCGAGGGCGTTTTCAGGGATATCACCGAAGAGTTTGCCCCGGGTGTACAGACCGTTGGTAATGTAACCTCCGCCGCATGGGTTTTTAACGGAGACACCGGCCGCCCCGACCTTGTAATTGCCGGTGAGTGGATGGGTATTAAGTACTTTAAAAACCAAAACGGCAGATTCGAAGATGTTTCCGAAGAAAAAGGTCTGGGGGACCTGAATGGGTTTTGGCAAAGTGTACACGCTGCCGATTTAACCGGAAACGGCCACATGGACCTGGTGGTAGGTAATTTTGGGATCAACAGCAGAATTCAGGCTTCACCCGAAAATCCATTAATGCTTTTTGTGAATGACTTTGACGGTGACGGCCAAACCGAGCCTCTCATAGCGTATGAGGTAAACGGTGAATTAAAGCCATTTGAACAGCTTGATGAGCTTTCTGCACAAATCACCGATATGACTCAAAGGGTTCGCAGCTATCGTGAATTTGCAAGCAGGGGTATCTTCGACCTGTTTGATTCCGAAAAAATTAATGAAGCTCTGAAAAAGCAGGTTACGGAACTGCGATCTGGTGTACTCATTAACAATGGTGAGGGGCCCCTTGAATTTTCTCCGTTTCCTTTCAAAGCCCAGCTGTTTCCGGTTAAGGCAATTTATGCTCATGACCTTGACGGCAGCGGCATTCCCGACCTGTTAATCGCCGGTAATATTTTTGATGTGAAGCCAAGCATGGGCGGAAGGCAGGATGCCGGATACGGTCTTGCACTTTTAGGTAATGGCAGCGGCTCGTTCACCGTTGTTGAAATGAACGAAAGCGGATTTTTTGCAAAAGGTGAGAGCAGGACGATATTGCCTTACAACGCTTCAAACGGCCTTAAGAGGCTGTCTGTCGGTATTAACAATAGCTATCCGCTGTTTTTTGACCTTCATTCGAATAAATAATCGATTTCCGAGTAACGTGCTAAGAAAAAACAATTTCATGATGTTAAGCTGCAGGCCTGTAAATAAAGTTGTTTCCATCTGTTTGCTGTTATTTCTGGTAACTGGGATTACATCCTGTACAAGTGGTCCCGATGAAGTTTCAACGGATTCGGATGTATACATCCAGGCAGTAGCAGACTTTTACATGAGCATTGGAGCCAGCCAAACCGATGACGCACGATTTGCTTTCAACAAAATGAATGATGTGGCGCAGGCTTTCCCAAACGAAGCAGCTGCCTGGGCCAATCTCGGTGTTTTTGCCATGAGGCAGGGAAATTACGACCTGGCTGAAGACCGGTTTGAAAGGGCTCGAGAGCTTGTGCCGGACAATACAGACATCCTTTTCCTTTCGAGCATCATGGAGAGCCGCAGGGGGAACATCAGCAGTTCCATCGATTTTTTGAGAGAAGGCGTGCAGGCCGACCCCGATCATATCAGAATGCTGTTTGCACTCGCCGCTGAGTTGGAACGTGAGGACGATGTTGCAAACGCAGATGAAATCAAAGAAACGCTTACCAGTCTGCAGGGCCTCATACCCGAAAATCAGGTGGTGATACTGGAGCTGGCGCGGGTCGCTGCAAAAGAGCAGGATCAAGAGATGTCGCGCAGATACCTCAACAAGCTTGATGAACTATCAGCCACCTGGACGGCAGAAAACCGCGAACAGCTCCGTGAAGCCTTTGATATTCTGGATTTAGGTGATTTCTCCGAGCTATTGTTCGAGCTCTCGTTTCTGAGGAGCGGACTCGAAACGCAGTCCGTGTTCCAGGATGATCTGCTCACCGTTCAGCTGCCGCCCACCGATATAGGCTACCTGATCACGCGTTTTCTCTACCTTCCCCAGCCCGAAGTAACCGTTGCCGCTGCCGATCTGGATATGACCCTTGAGCGGCAACTCCTAGATCTTCCCGAAAATGAAGCCGTGTGGGTGAAAGGGGTAACCCTGCTTGAAGAGGCCCCGCCATTTCCGGTTGCCATTAGTGGTGGCGAGGTAGTGGTAGATAATGAAGTTAGGCTGCCATTCCCCGGAAATACCGATGACAGCTTGCCGCTGAGTGCATTCAGTGAAATCGACTACAATTACAATTTCCGCAACGACATTGCCGTGGCAGGCAGTGAGGGATTCAGGCTGTATCACCAGAATGAGGATGAAACATTCATTGATGTAACTCCCCGGCTGGGCCTGCGCAGTTCAACCGTAAACGGCAGCTTCTATGGTGTGTGGGCTTTCGACATGGATATGGACGGAGACCTGGATCTGCTGCTGGCGAGAACCAATGGCGATCCGGTTGTGCTGCGAAATAATGGTGACGGCACGTTTACCGAGATGGACTCATTTCCCGGATCAGGCACTGTAATCGATTTTAGGTGGGCCGATCTTGATGGGGACGGTGTTCCCGAAGCGATTATTCTGAATGGCGGGGGAGACCTGCTGGTGTACAGAAATCTGCGCGGAGGCCGGTTTGCATCTCCTGAAAAAATTGCCGGAGCACGAGCGGCCATTGTTATTGCCGACCTGGATGCAAACGGGAAGTTCGATATCCTATCACTTGATGAGGACGGAAATATCCATCAAACATGGCTTAGCGAGAGATACGAGGAATGGAAAGAAGAAATTTTGATTGAAGGCGGAGACGAATCATTCAGAGCCGGTGAGGTTCATCTGCTTTCGGGTGATATCGACAACAACGGGGCTCTCGACCTTGTTCTTACAACCCGTGAAAGATCTGTGCTGTGGCTGGGTGATGAAAACCGCCGGCCTGTTCGATATGAGTCAGAGCTTTCCGGTGGCATCACCTCCCTGTTTGATGTGGACGGAAACGAGCGGCTCGACATTCTCGGAATCGATGGTGATCAGCGTCCGTTCTTTCTGAAAAACGAAGGCACTAAAAACTATTTTGCACGGTCGATAAGGGCGCGTGCTTCGGGCCTTGAAGGCGACCAGCGCATCAACTCCTTCGGAATAGGCGGGGAGATGGAGGTGCGCTCGGGCCTGCTATACCAGAAGCAGCTGATTTCATCTCCCATTGTCCATTTTGGCTTGGGTGAATACGAAGAGGCTCAGATGCTGCGCATTGTATGGCCGAACGGTTCGGTTCAGGCAGAGTTTGCCGAACTCGGCATGGGAGCCACCATATTCAATGAGCAGATCCTGAAGGGATCGTGTCCGTGGCTGTTTACAAGCGATGGGGAAGAAGTGCACTTTATCACCGACATTCTCTGGCGATCACCGCTCGGCCTGCGAATCAACGCGCTCGAAACGGCCGGGGTTGAGCAGACCCTCGACAGGGTGCGCATCCCGTCCGATAAAATCAATGCAGTTGACGGCGTTTACGATGTCCGCATCACCGCTGAGCTCTGGGAATCCCACTTCTTCGACTACGTGAGCCTTGTAGCGGTGGATCATCCGGTCGGGACAGATACATTCATCGACGAACGGTTTGCATTCCCTGCGCCCGATCTGAGCACGCAGCTTATGTCGGTACCCGAACCGGTGGCGCGCGTTACCGATGATAAGGGCAATGATCTGACGGCGATGGTATCGCAGGTTGACGGTCAGTACATCCATCCATTTACCAAAACCGCGTATCAGGGCCTTACCGAAGAGTACTCGATTGTGATTGAACTGAACGATGCAGCAACAGAAAACCCCGCCGAGTGGCTGCTGTTGTCAGGTTGGTTGAGGCCTACCGACAGTTCCATCAACCTGGCTCTTAGCCAGGGTTCGATTGCAACACCTCAGGGGCTGCACGTGAAGGTGCGCGAGGGCGATACGGAATGGCGTACTCTTCACGTGAACTACGGTTTTCCGGCCGGGAAGCTGAAAACGATCCTGATCGACCTTGAAGACGCATTTCGCGGAAACACCGGACGGCAGGTGAAGCTTACCACCACTACCGAGATTTACTGGGATGGTATCTTCCAGGCCGACAAGCTCGATAACGCGCTCATTATGGAAACGAATCTTGAGCTGCTGAAGGCCGATTTGAGATACCGCGGTTTTTCAGAATGGTACAGGCCAGATGAAAATTCACCTAAGCTGGCAAATTACGGCTTTATCTCCGGAACCAATCAGCGCTGGCGTGATCTTGAAGGGTTCCACACGCGGTTCGGCGATGTGAGTGAACTGCTGGCCGAAATTGATGACCGGTACGTAATCATGAATGCCGGCGATGAGCTGGTACTGAACTTCAAGGGCATTGATGGTCCGCCCGAAGGATATCAGCGAAGCTATGTTTTCGTTTCTGACGGCTGGGAAAAAGACGGCGATTACAACACGGAAGCTTCGGCCACTGTGCTTCCGCTTCCGTACCATGGACAGCAGGAGTACGTGTTTACCGGAGAGGAAACGCTCTTTAATGACCCCGTTTTCCAGCGGTTCCCGGAAGACTGGATTCACTATCACACGCGCTACATCACACCGCATAACTTTCGCAATGCTCTTGTGTTCGATTGAGTTGGAACGTCGGCGCGATCAAAAAACCCTTTAGAAATGTGTATGCAAGGTTTTTATTGACTCTGCGTTTATCAAAAATTAGCTTACAGAGGGCTTTGCATAACCATGGATTTTGTTCAAGGGCAAGGCCAGAGAAAGGTTGGAACCGCAGTCCCGATGCCTCGGGATTAGGATTTCAACCGACCGATAACGCAGCCATTTGGCAAAAGACCGGTTCTGCAAAGCCCTCTTATAAGCCTTTAAAATCAGCAATTGAAGACGGATTTTTTAGTCTCAAACAGCAAACTATCGAAATCAAAATTCAGTACATCTAACGTGAATAATGATCTGATTAAAAAAGTTACGGTGCTGCTCATTTTTGTGCTGCTTCTTTCAGTGCCTTACCTGATGAAAACGTACGATGAGTTTGTCAATGCTGAGTACTTCGATAGCATGGAGGAGGTGCAAGAACGCTATGGCTTCTATCTGGAAGACATAACTGCCGAAACCGGAATCAATTTTACTCATCAGAGAGCGACGGTGGATGACAGGTTAAATCATATTCTTCCTCAGATATCTTCAGTGGGGGCATCGGTGTCGGTCGTTG
>PWWL01000232.1 GCA_003561515.1 Balneolaceae bacterium | reverse complement strand
ATACGGTCGCCGCGCTCCGCGAACAGCCTGTGCAGTTCATTGAACTTCTTCTCACGCTCCTGTTTGATTTCAGTTTCAATCTCATCAATCTTCTTTTCCTTATAATTGTCGCTGAACTCGCTGTTTGACTTGATATCGTCAACACGCTGATCTTTCAGCTTGTCCATCTCCTCTTCTATCAGGGATGTTTCCATGCCGAGATCGGGTATTACAAAAAAGTCGGGATCTTCATCCTTCTTGGTCAGAAACTCCCGCCCCTTATCGGTCATTTCAATGGTTTTTTGCTTCATGTCGACCGCGTAGTAAAGATACTCATCCACAACCGGCATGTTCTTGGCGTTGTCGGCAAGGTAGATTCGTTCTGTTTCCTGAACGAGCTTTTGGAAGGACGCTTCCTGCATCAATTTTTTAAACTTCCTGTTTTTCGGAAATCCTCGCTCTGCACGGAAAAATGCCAGCCCGGCCTCATCCATCTTGCCTTCTTTATAGAGGCGTTCTGCGTCTGTTACGAGTGAGGCCACAAGGGTTTGTTGAGCCTTCACCAGCGATTCAATACGCGGTTTCATTTCTTCATACTTCTGTTGGCTGTTCGATTGGGGAACAGGACCCGAAATAATGAGCGGAGTTCTCGCTTCGTCGATAAGAATGGAGTCGACCTCATCAATAATGGCAAAGTGATGATGGCGCTGAACGAGCATCTCTTCTTCTATCACCATATTGTCGCGCAGATAGTCAAAACCGAATTCATTGTTTGTTCCGTAGGTAATATCAGCGCGGTAAGCTTTCCTGCGCGGTTCGGAGTTGGGATCGTATCGGTCGATACAGTCTACCGTAAGTCCGTGAAAGTTAAAGATAGGTTCATTCCACTCCGCGTCACGCTGCGCGAGGTAGGTGTTCACGGTAACCACATGCACGCCGCGCCCGGCAAGTGCGTTGAGGTAGGCAGGGAATATTGCAGAAAGCGTTTTACCCTCACCCGTCTTCATCTCTGCAATGCTGGCATTGTGCATGGCAACGGCACCTACGAGCTGCACGTCGTACGGAATCATATTCCATTCAATGTCGGTGCCGGCCACTTTCCACGACTTGCCGACAAAACGGCGGCAGGTGTCTTTCAGTACCGCATAGGCTTTGGGCAAAATTTCATCAAGCGTATCCTCCAAGATATCAAGCCACTGATCCTCAAGTTCAGCCAGCTGCTCGGAGAATTCTCTGCGATCTTCGAGAGTAATAGATTCATCACTTGAATCCATTTTCAGTTTTACATCTTCTATCTGATCGCTCACTTCTTGCGTTCGATCTTTTATAAGCTGTCTGTAAGACTCGGTCTTTTGTTTTAGTTCGTCGTCAGAAAGGGCTTTTATCTCCTCTTCATAACTGTTGATTTCCTCAACAATTGGCCACAACTTTTTGAGGTCTTTGGAGCTTTTAGTTCCGAAAATAGTGGTGAGGAACTTCGAGATTTGTTCTAACATGCAATAAGAAAAACGTTATTTCGATTAATGTAGTAAGGTACGGCTTCGGGCGTGGTGGTTCAACACCTTCGTAATGTCTGTACAGCAAATAACATACCGCAATAGCCAAAAGTGGATTAAACGTAACATTGGCAGTAGGGATTCATTAAATGAGATGAAATATTTGAAACAATTAAGCGTTCGGTTTTAAGAAATTTCTTCTTATTTTTGGGGTCTATCTAAAAACAGGATTTTTGAATTTTTATTACATATAAACCATGAAACGCACGTATCAGCCAAGCCAACGTAAGAGAGCCAATAAGCACGGTTTCCGAAAGCGTATGAAATCAGCCGACGGAAGAAATGTTCTTAAGCGCCGCCGAGCAAAAGGCAGACACAAGCTTACCGTGAGTGATGAAAAAGGACCGAAGTAGTCCTGGATCAAGCAAACAAGATAATTCCCTTCCACGATCTAAAATTCTTCGGGGCAGGAAAAACTTCCAGCGCCTGTTCGAAAAGTCAACCGTTTTGAATACCAATTCCTTCCAGTTCAGATTTCGAATTTACCCAGACCCGGATGAGGGTTGCCTGATTGGGTTTGGAGCTCCGAAGAAAAGAATAGTAAAAGCAGTTCACCGAAATAGAGCCAAACGGCTTTTGCGTGAAGCTTACCGGCTAAATCAGGAACAGCTAAACGAATTGTTCTCAAAAAAAAGATTTGGGTTTCACGGCCTCTTTATGGCTAATAGTGACAATCTGACTTATGCAGATGTGGAAACAGATATGATCAGCGCTCTGGAACAGACTCGATCGTGTCTCGAAGGTTACACAATGGACAGACAGGAATCGGACAGGAATTTAAAGACCGGAAAATCAGATTAACCATTAAAGAAGCTTTACGTTGGATAGAAATACCGTAACAGGATTGCTGCTCATTTTTCTCATTACCATGGCATGGGCCTGGTATTCGATGCCAAGCCAGGAAGAGATTGAGCGTCAACGGCAAGAGCAGGCTATTCAGGACAGTATTGCTGCGGCTCAGGCCGATGAGCAGGAGCGTATTGCGGCCGATACCGAGCGTGATCGCGACACACTGCCTGACAGGCGCGATCGCTTTGATACCCAATTTGATGAGCCGGAACAGGAAGAAAGGCTGCGAACAGCTCTTGGACTGTTTGAAGAGGTCGGCTACCCCGATACGCTGATTACCACTATCCGTACACCACTTTATGAAATTGAGTTTACCAACCTTGGTGCAGGTCCGGCTCGCTACACGCTTTTAGGCCACAATACCTGGGATCAGCGTCCTGTACAGATGATTGCAGATTCATCACGGTCAGCCTACTCCCTGGGTTTCCTCTCCTATCAGAACTACAATATTGAAACGGATGAACTTCTGTTTGAACCGCTGTTTAACGGCGACCTGATTGAGCTAACCATGGATGAAAGCATGGATCTCAGTTACAGGCTGCAGATTGACGACGACTCCGCGATCCTGTTTCACTACACCTTTTACGCCGATCAGTACTCCTATGAGCTCGATATTGAGCTGATAAATATGAATGACCTCATCAGCGGCACAAATGTTGATTTCGGATGGAAAGCACCGCTGAACCTTACTGAACGCGATGCATCGCAGGACGCGAGAAACATTGCCGGGTACATTTATGCGGGAGGCGTTCTTGAAAAATATCAGCTAGAGAATCCCGGGCGAATCGAAGAACGTGTAAACGGAAACATTGACTGGGTTTCTACTCGAACACGATTCTTCGGACAGTACATCAGTCCTGTAACCGGATCAAACGCAGCCACTATTATTGCAGAGGTTGACGGTGAAGTTGGGGCACCCGGCACTCTTCATCACTACCAATCTTTCATTCAGTCGAGTATTGCGGGTACAAATACACTCTCCTACGAGCTCTACGCGGGACCGCTGCGTTATTACGACCTCCGGGAATTTCACAGTTCTGCTTACGACGTGGTGGAAATAGGTTACGCTCTTATTCGCTGGTTTGCCGATCCTCTTGTACGCTTTGCCATCATTCCGTTTTTTGCCTTCGGCAGCATGTTTATCTCCAACTACGGAGTGTTGATCATCCTGTTTGGGGTTGTTATCAAACTTCTATTGTTCCCGCTTACACAGAAGAGCTTTAAGAGCATGGCTGCTATGCGTGAGCTCCAGCCGCAGATGAAGGAGATCCAGGAGAAATACAAGGATGATCCACAAAAGCAGCAGAAAGAAACCATAGCGCTTTATCGCAAGGCGAAAGTGAACCCCCTCGGCGGCTGTCTGCCAATGCTGCTTCAGTTTCCGATTCTGATTACCATGTTTTTCTTCTTCCAGAATTCGATGCTAATAAGACAGCAATCGTTTCTGTGGGCGGATGACCTTTCGGCTCCCGACTACATCCTGAGCCTGCCCTTTAGCATACCATTTTTGGGGGATCAGCTTGCCGGCTTTGTGCTGTTGATGTCGAGTGCCATGCTGCTGCAAATGAAGGTAAGTGGGGGCATGAGCGGTGGCGCAGCTCCGAGCGGCGGACCCAATATGAAGGTGTTCATGTATATTATGCCGGTGATGCTTCTCTTTATCTTCAATAACTTTGCATCCGGGCTCAGCCTGTACTACCTCGTTTACAATGTGCTTTCTATCGGTCAGCAGGTAATTATTAATAAGCAGATTGCTGCAAACAAACCGGAAGAAATTGAGAACGCTAAACAATCAGTTGAGAAAAAACTGAGAAAAGGCAGCAGGCAGAAAAAAAGTAAGAAGTAGTTGGCGGGAATATCATTTCAGTAATACCGTTTTAAAAAAGTAGAAGAATTTTATACATCTTCTTCTGCATTGCTTAAGATCAGCTATTTCAGCAAATCACTATGCCGGCAGTCGCGGCAATAGATGAGACGTATATCTGTTAAGGCATGAAATTGCGGAAAAAATGTTAATATAAAATGATGCCGTTTTCCGGCATCTAATGGAACCAAATCACCTTCAAGAAAATTATGGTGATATGATTAATAAAAATATCGTAACAGCACTTATACTTTTTATTGTCGGTAGTGCTTTTGTATTGCAAGACGATACTCTCACCACCGACAGGAGCAATGATGAAATCAGGGCTGAAGGGATGAGTACGGTGAGTATCGTTAGCGTGAAGGGTACCATCGGTCCTACAGTAACTCAATACATCGAGCGTGGGTTGCGTAAATCGGTTGAGGCAGGCGATGAGGCATTTATTATTGAACTTGACACTCCGGGAGGACTTCTCGATTCTACCCAGGATATAGTTCAAATTTTATTGGGCACAGAACACCCAACGGTAGTTTATGTATCACCCCGCGGAGCAAATGCCGGAAGCGCGGGTACATTCATCACTTTAGCTGCCCATATTGCGGCAATGGCGCCGGCTACCAATATCGGTGCCGCTTCTCCTGTAGCGATGGGCGGGGGCGAGATGGACACCGTAGCTCAAAAAAAGATTTTTAGCTACTCCGAAAGCTATATAGAATCGATTGCAGAGCAGCGTGGCCGAAATGCAGAATGGGCAAGATCTGCCGTGCGCGATGGCGCATCTGTCACATCTTCGGAAGCACTTGAACTAAACGTAATCGACCTGATTGCTGACAGCATGGAAGATCTTCTATCACAGATTGATGGTATGGAAGTTGAAGGCAAAGTACTTCAAACCCGGGGTGCGGAACAAAACAGAATTCCGCAAACACTTGCCGAAATCTTCTTCAGCTTTCTCTTGAGGCCCGAGGTGATGTTGATATTAACACTTGTGGCTATCTATGGTATCATTGGCGAGGTTACCAATCCCGGAGGAATTGTGCCAGGCGTAACCGGCGTAATTGCACTAATCCTCTTACTGTATGGTGTGGCAGCCATGCCAATTAACCTTGCAGGCTTTCTCTTGATCGGTTTGGCCATTATATTGTTTGTAGCAGAAGCATTTACACCGGCGTTCGGACTTTTAGTATCAGGAGGTGCTGTGGCTTTCTTTTTGGGTGCATTAATGTTATTTCAGGACCTGCCTGATGAAATGCAGGTCTCACTGTTTTGGCTTATACCTGCTACGCTTGTAACCGCCGCATTTTTTGCGTGGATTGTGACCTATGGTGTTAAGTCATTCTTTAACCCGGTACGCACCGGAGTTGAATCAACTATCGGAAGGACCGCTACGGTATCTGATGCCATTTTACCGGGGCAGCCGGGGCGCGTTTTCTTTGACGGCGAATACTGGACAGCGGAAAGCGAGACTCCGCTGAACGAAGGCGATACTTGTGAAATAGTTGAGTTTAAAGGACTCAGAGTAATAGTTAAACCATCAACCGCAATATCAGAAGATCCTGAAAAAGTGAGCCAGACGGTTCAAAACTGATAAACTCCGCTTAATAATAAAGTGTTTTCACTTTAGCGGATATCTATCAGATTATTGCAGTAAGGGCATTCTGATCAGAACCAATTACAAATAAGGAGCAAATTTTATATGGACGATCCAGGTCAACTAACCAATATGCTTGTTTGGGTGATTACGCTCGTAATCTTCCTTTCTGTATTCCTTCCTCAAATGTTTAAGATTATGAGGGAATATGAAAGAGGCGTTGTATTTCGTCTCGGAAAATTCCAGGCCACGAAAGGGCCGGGACTTATTATCCTGATTCCATTTATCGATAAAGTTGAGCGCGTGGACTTGAGGGTTCTAACCATCAATGTTGAGCGACAAGAAGTTATTACCAAGGATAACGTAACGGTTAATGTAGATGCGATTACTTTCTTCAGGGTTGTGGATGCAGAACGTGCCGTGATTCAGGTAGAGCGCTACATTGCAGCAACGTCGATGCTTGCGCAAACTACACTAAGAAGTGTTTTAGGTCAGTTCGAGCTCGATGAACTACTTGCAGAGCGCGATAAGATAAATAAGCAGATTCAGGATATCATTGACCGCCAGACCGATCCCTGGGGAATTAAAGTTGTGTCGGTTGAAGTGAAAGACGTGATTCTGCCCGAAACCATGAAGCGTGCCATGGCGCGTCAGGCCGAGAGTGAGCGCGACAGACGAGCGAAAATTATTAATGCGCAGGGTGAATTCGAGGCAGCCACCAAGCTGGTTGAGGCCGGTGCCATGATTGAGAAAACACCTACGGCGCTTCAGCTCAGGTACCTGCAAACCATGAACGAGATCAGCGGTGAAAATGCAACGTTTACCTACATTCCGTTCCCGATTGAGTTTCTTGAGACATTCAGACCTCACTTGAAGAGGACTGACGAAGAGTAGAAATCAAAATCATGATTTTCAGAACCCGGCTTTCATAAGGCCGGGTTTTTTTATTTTAAGCTGTATCAGCTATTTTCAGCGGCATAACTTCTTAATCAAACCTACCGACATGATTCGCTCTTTATCCATTATTTCAGGTGTTCTCCTTTTTTCATTAACCGTATGGGGATGTGAGCAGAACAGTTCACCACAAACCCAGAAAGAGTGGGCCCTTGCCCTGCACGGCGGTGCAGGAACCATTTCTCAGGATCTGCCCGATACCATTCGTCAGCAGTATTATGACGGCCTTGAACAGGCGCTTGCCATTGGCGCTGATGTGCTCAGAAACGGAGGATCGGCCCTCGATGCGGTTGAGGCAACCGTACGCGACCTGGAGGACAACCCCCTGTTCAATGCCGGAAGAGGCTCCGTATTTACCAGCGAAGGCAAGCACGAGTTGGATGCAGCTATAATGGATGGAAGCACCCTTGCAGCCGGGGCACTAACAGGGCTTACAACCGTACGCCACCCCGTTACACTTGCCCGACACGTTAAAGATAACTCGCGGCACATCTTCTTCTCCGGTCACGGCGCTGAGGATTATGCCGACCAGACCGAGGTAGAACGTGTGGACAATGACTTTTTTCACACAGAGCGCAGATATGAACAATGGCAGCGCGCACAAGAGCGGGCACACCTGAACACTGAGCATTCCTGGACGCGTGAACCCGGAGAAAAAACGATCTACGATTGGATCGAGGATCTCAAGTTTGGCACTGTTGGTGCCGTTGCACTCGATCGCGAGGGCAAACTTGCAGCTGCTACCTCCACCGGAGGTATGACCAACAAGCAGTTCGGCCGGGTAGGTGATGTACCCATTATCGGGTCTGGAACCTTCGCCAACCACGTTGCGGCTATTTCGGCTACCGGATGGGGTGAGCAAATCATGCGAAATGTATCGGCTAACACTATCGCCAACTACATGGAGTTCAACGGTGCTACGCTTGATGAAGCGATGAACTTTGTTCTTACCCAGCGGCTAGATCCCGGCGATGCCGGCTTTATAGCCGTTGACAGCAACGGCAATCTTTCTATGCAGATGAACACTGCCGGCATGTTCCGCGCCTCCCTCGATTCGGAAGGCAACAAGGTGGTGATGATCTGGGAGGATGAGTAAAGCCTGAACAAAAACGGATACCCGGAGCCGGCACATATTCCCGATTTGGCCGGGTAATTGAATTAGTTGGGATACAATGGAACTGCGTGATAAGGCTAAAAATCTTATTAGCGAAGAGACCAAATGCGGGTTAGTATTTAATCTCGTCATAAAGCTGTTGATTATTCTCAGCATTGTCAGCTTCTCCATTGAAACGCTGCCCGATCTCGATGCTGGTTTCCAAACTTTCCTTCACGCAGTTGAGGTGTTCATCGTCGTTATTTTTAGTGCCGAATACCTGCTCCGAATATACGCTGCAGATAATAAGCTAAAATACATCTTTAGCTTTTATGGATTTATTGATCTCATTGCAGTTCTTCCCTTCTACCTTTCACTGGGGGTCGATTTGAGGTCTGTTAGGATTTTTCGTTTAATGCGGCTGTTTCGGATTATGAAGTTTATCAGATACGACGGCCCGGTGCAGCGACTCTATGACGCCTTCCGATCCGTGAAAAAAGAACTGCTCGTATTTTTAGTGCTCATTTCAATGCTTATGTATGTATCGGCTGTGGGAATCTATTATTTTGAAAATCCGGTGCAGCCCGAAACGTTCAAGTCGGTATTTCATAGCCTTTGGTGGGCGGTGGCCACTCTTACCACCGTGGGATATGGCGATATATACCCTATAACGGTTGGAGGCAGGTTATTCACGTTCGTGGTTCTTATGATCGGGCTTGGATTGATATCGGTACCTACGGGTTTGATAGCCTCGGCATTCACAAAATCTATGGAATCAAAATAATGTGAGTTCTCTGAATTAAACTTCAGGTACAAAGGAAAGACGAAATCACACGAACCCTGTTCGGATGGAAGCTGACGTTCTAAAGAAAAACGCAGCCTTCCTGCATTATAACTAACTCTGGATGGTATCAACGATTGAAAGATGCATTTTTTCTCTTCAGGGTTGTGAGCTCATGAAATGTGAAACTTTTCTCCTAATAATGGCAGATACTCTGATTTTTCACGTTAGAAAAGCTAAAAACCAAAAGTTTTCATTAAGCTGCAGCGAATTCTTTTCATATAATTCAGAGCAGTTATACCTGTTTGTAATACATACAATTATTTAGTTAGCTGAAACACTTATGAAGCACATTGAAAAGGTAGAGCTGGAGCAGCTCCAATACGAAGAGTATAAAGAACTGCAGGAGTTGATGCGTCTTTGTTATCCGAGAATTGATGATCCCACCTGGACAAAGAAGCAAATTCGCAAGCTCACCAAAATCTTTCCCGAGGGACAGATTGTTATCAAAGTTGATGACAAAATCGTTGCGAGCGCTCTCTCCATTATTATCGATTACTCCAAGTTTGATGATAACCATAAATACACGGACATCACGGCTAATGACACATTTACAACCCACACGGAAAAAGGAGATACTCTGTATGGGCTCGACCTTATGGTGCACCCCGAATACCGCGGCTTGCGCCTTGGAAGGCGGCTGTATGACTACCGGAAAGAGATGTGTGAAGAGTTGAACCTAAGAAGTATCGTATTTGGAGGGCGGCTTCCAAACTTTCATAAGCATGAAGAGATCACCGCAAAGCAGTATATAGAAAAGGTGAAAAATAAGGAGATTCATGATCCGGTTCTTAACTTCCAGCTTTCGAACGACTTTCATGTGAAGAGGGTAGTTAAGAACTACTTGCCCGAAGATAATGCATCCGAATCGTACGCGGCTCTGCTTGAATGGGCAAACATCTATTATGATAAGCCCGAAAACGGGTATAAGCCCGAAAAATCGGTGGTGAGGCTTGGACTTGTGCAGTGGGGGATGCGAGCCTACGACGGCTGGGAGGATCTCAGCGAACAGATTCAATATTTTGTGAATGCGGTTTCGGGGTATAGGGCAGACTTTCTACTTTTTCCCGAATATATCAACGCACCACTCATGGCGGAATTCAACCATCTGTCAGAGCCCGAAGCCATTCGTCAGCTTGCCGGTTATACAGATCGATTGCGCGATACGTTTGCCGAATTTGCTATCTCATACAACGTAAACATCATTACCGGCAGTATGCCGGAGTTTAAGGACGATACGCTGCGCAACATCGGTTATCTCTGCAAGCGAAATGGCGAGCTGGAGAGGTACGAAAAAATTCACCCCACTCCCGATGAAGTAAAGGTCTGGGGGATGTCTGGCGGCAGCAAGATCAAAGTTTTCGATACCGATGCGGGAAGAATCGGAATCCTGATCTGTTATGATGTGGAATTTCCCGAGCTGAGCCGGCTTCTTGCCCTGGAGGGCATGGACATCCTTTTTGTCCCGTTTCTCACCGACACCCAAAACGGGTATTCGAGGGTGCGTAACACGGCCATGGCCCGTGCCATCGAAAATGAGTGCTATGTGGCCATTGCCGGCAGTGTGGGTAACCTGCCCAAGGTGCACAATATGGATATTTCGTTTGCCCAGTCGGTAGTCTTCACACCCTGCGACTTCTCCTTCCCCAATACGGGGATCAAGGCAGAGGCTACGCCCAATACCGAAATGATCCTGATTGTGGATGTGGATCTTGATTTACTGAAAGAACTGCATGAACAGGGAAGCGTGCGCATCCTCAAAGACCGCAGAACAGATCTTTACGACGTGGTGAAACTGAAAAAGAAAAAGCAGCCAAAAAAAGTTCAATGAGGCACTTTCTCTCAATTTAGTAACATTAATTTAACTTGCACTCATCTGTCCGAAGTTCTGATATTAGTGTTCTTATAAAATAGAGATAAACTGACCTGTGGGAGAGGATCTCCTTTCAATGTCATATACGTTTTTTGATTTTCTACAACTGGTAGGTTCTTTAGGGATTTTCATCTTCGGGATGAAAATTTTCAGTGACGGCCTTCAAAAGGTTGCCGGCCACCGCCTTCGTGCAATTCTCAAGGGAATGACTACCAGCCGCTTCAGAGGCATTCTCACAGGCTTTGGCGCAACAACCATTACGCAGTCGTCAACCACTACCACGGTAATGGTGGTGAGCTTTGTGAATGCCGGACTCATTACGTTCATCGAATCTACCGGTGTGATAATGGGCGCCAACATCGGCACCACCGTAACAGCCTGGATTGTATCCGTCTTTGGCTTTCAGATGCGGATAACGCCGGTTGCCATCAGCATGATCGGTATCTTTTTTCCATTTCTATTCTTTGGCAGGGAAAAGCTGAGAAACCTCGCAGAAGCCATGATCGGCTTCGGTATCTTGTTTATAGGCCTTGAATTCATCAAGGACTCTGTGCCAAGCATCCAGGAGAATCCTGAGATGTTTGCCGCTCTCGATGGCCTCACAGGCTTCGGTTTCGGCTCTATTTTGCTGTTCGTGCTTATCGGGACCATTCTCACCCTGCTCACTCAATCGTCATCGGCGGCTACCGCCATCACGCTTGTGATGCTTTTCCAGGGCTGGATCAACTTTGAGATTGCTGCAGCCATGATTCTTGGCGAGAATGTCGGTACCACAATAACAGCCAATATCGCTGCCCTTATCGGAAATGTTCACGCCAAACGGGCAGCGAGGTTCCATTTTATTTTCAATGTTATAGGGGTTTTATGGATGATTATGCTTATAAATCCGTTCCTTATCGGCATCGACAATATTATGCAGTATTTTCTGCCGGATGCGGGCTCCATTTTCGGGGATACCCAGGAGGCACGCGCCGCAGCAACGCTTGGCCTGTCACTATTCCATACTACCTTTAATGTGCTGAATGTATTAATTCTGTTCGCATTCGTGCCTCGCATCATTAGACTCGTGGAAAGGATACAGAAAGACACCGATAAATCGGACGAAGCATTTCGCCTGCAGTACATTTCTGCCGGACTAATGTCCTCATCCGAACTCTCCATTGCCCAGGCTCATAAGGAAATCGAGCTCTTTGGCAAACTGATCGAAAAAATGCATTTCAGTTTTTCCGCACTCTTTTTCAAGAAGCAGAAGAAACACGAAAAATTTCTGAAGAAAATTGAAAAGCGAGAGCAGATCACCGATAATATTGAACTTGAAATCGCAGAGTACCTTACAAAAATTTCCAGCTCTACTCTTTCTGAATCGGCAACCCGGCGCGTCAGGTCTATGCACAGTATTATTAATGATCTGGAGCGTGTTGGTGACCTTTATTTCCAGATGTCGAAAACGTTCCAGCAGATGGAAAATGAAAACCTAAAGCTGCCGAAAGATGCTGTGAAAGAAATCAGTGAATACCTCGACCTGGTTCGCGACGCCATCAAAAAAATGCGCAATAACATGGAGCTGGTGAATGGAGAAGTTGATCTCGACGGAGCTATACGCATAGAGAACAAGGTAAACGCCATGCGCGACCAGTTAAAAGATGCACATTATCGAAGGCTTGAGAAAGCAGGATACTCTACAAAAGCCGGTGTATTTTATCTCGACTTAATAACAAGGCTCGAAAAAATCGGCGACCACATCTTTAACGTAAACGAAGCACTGGCAGGCAGAAAGCTGAAGCAGCACAGTGATCTGGTTGCCGGAAGATAGTTGCGTTAATTGTTAATGGTTTAATTGTTAATCTGTGTTCTGCGGAAATAAAACCTCTTCGTGATTTTCCATGTTTCCGTTGCTTACCGCATAAGTGAACGGCCGGAGTTTAATGATCCGATTTTTCAGGCTTACTGTCTGGCTTCGGGGCTGTGGCCACCATACTTTCACCGTTCTTTTTGGAGAAATCGTTTTTACTGAACACTTCCTGAAGTATTGATTGTTCGATATAGCTTCGCTGGCCCGAACGTGTGGGAATCCGTACAATCAGGTGAATTTCGCCCGCGGCCGGAATCTGCAGCGTTACACGGGGTTCAACCGACGGAACTTCCAGCCCCCGGTCTTCACTCACTTTCTTCATGTACTCTCTAACTTCTTTAAGAAAGGGCTTGCAGTGCTTGTTCGATGATTTGAGAAGGGCAACCTGCGCCGCCTGCCAATTATCTTCGCGTTTAAACGGTACGGTGAACACGTGCAGCACATAATCGTGAGTGAAACTTTCATTTATTACCGGTTCCGAAACGAACAGAGCGTTCGGTATTACGGCCATCCTTCCCGTGCGCTGATGCGTAATTCTTCCCGGTCCAACTTCAAGAATTGTGGTTGCCAGCAGGTTCTGATCGATTACATCACCCCGAAACTCTTTTACCTGAATACGATCGCCGATATTAAATGAACCGGCCCCTGATTTTATTATGGAACCTGTAAGGCATAGAATCAGCTCTTTGGTTGCAACCACCAAGGCCACCGCAATGGCCACAATGGAAAGCGCAAGAGTCCGAAGCTCCTCGGCCCAAATAATTACCAATCCCAGAAAGAGAACAAGTATAAGTGCGTTCCTGGTTTGCACAAGCCAACGCCGCCGCAATTCGGTCGACTGTACACTCTTTCTGATAAATCGTGCCAGTAGGGCACGCAGTACAATAATGGCTGCTAGAAGAATTCCGCTGCTTATTAGCAGGCTAAATAGCTCTTCAGACATATTCAAAGATTCCTGAATTGGCATTTAGTTTTTATCGGAACTATTATTTCGAATGTCCGCTATCGCTTTTATTCTCATGTTCACCGTTGGTAGAATTAACGCCGATATTGAGCGGGCGGTCTTTGTCTCCTGCCAGGTATATGGTTTGCGACGGGAAGGCAAAGTCGATCCCCTCACTTTTAAATCGGTTGAACACCTCATTATTCACCCATTCGGTAAACTCCATGTACTTCCAGAAGTCGGGTGGATGATACCAGTAAAAGCATTTCAGGTTCAGGGAGTCGGCGTTCATGTTGTCGAAATAGACCCGGGGAGGCAGGTCGGGATTCATGCCCTCGTGATTGTCCAGGATCTCTTTCAGAATCTCCAGGGCGCGTTTCACTTTATCGGGAGGTGTATCATAGGTGATGGTAACATCAAAAACCCTGCGGATGTACTGCCTCTTGCCGATATTGTGAATCGTCATATTGGCCAGGTTGCCGTTGGGCACGGTAAGCACATGGCCGTCGAGGGTTCGTATTTTGGTGGTACGCACTCCCACTTCAAGAATGCTTCCGAGTTTGCCGTCGAGGTCGATGAGCTCACCCACGTTGAAAGGCTTGTCGGCAAATATCATCAGCGATCCGAAGAAATTGCGTATGGTATCCTGTGCGGCAAGGCCGAGAGCCAGACCGCCAATACCGATACCTGCAAGAATACTGGTAATGGGCTGATCGCTGAGAGCCTGTGCAGCCTGCAGTACCACGAGGATAACCACCGCCACGCGGATCGATTTGCCTACAATCGGAATCAGCATGTCGTCTATATTCACCGAATCGTCGGAAGCAAAGCGCTTCAGCCAGCGGTCAATGACATCAATTTGGCGGTATACAAAATGCCCGATTGCAAGAATAATTAGCAGTTCCAGAACCGTGTTTAGCAGGCTATCAAAACCTTCGGGTACCAGCAGAAAAGAGATGCCAATTCTGAGGCCGAAAGCAAAAAAGAGAAATGTAACCGACATGGAAGCCGATTTAGCGGATACGGCCAGCATGTTTTTTTCGGCTTCCAGTAGTTTCGGTTCCAGCCGGATCAGAAAATACTTGAGAATTTTACCCAGGAAAAAGGCAACGGTTAGTACTGCTATCAGTACAATAATTCTCCAGAGTTCATTGCCGGCGAATATGTATTCGGTCGATTCGGTAAGTAGTTCCATGTTTGGGGTTTGTGCTGTGTTGTTTCGAAGGCTTAAAATAGCTATTTAACGGCTCCCGATGAAAGCGGAAAAAAGTTGTAAAACTTCACCTGTTTGTCGGGCACTGTTTTTCTATCCGGTAATTCTACTATTACATTCATCTGTTTCTGTGAATCTAACCCACTTCTGCTATGATGAAAATTGATGTATCCAAAACAGGACTTCTGTGTCTATTGCTTCTGTTTGCGACTGCTCAGGTAACAGCTCAGCAGGGCGTTCTTCCTGAAGACTATTACAAAACCGTATTTGTAAGCCAGACCGAAATCTCTCCCACGGGCGATTATGTTGCCTTCACCAAAACGGTGATTGATGAGGAGAATAACGGCCGCCATCGCGAGGTGTGGATGGTGAAACTTCGCAACGGGCAGCCCGACGGCGAACCGTTTCGCTTTACCGACCCCACCGTTCAGTCATCCAGCCCGCGGTGGTCGCCCGATGGAAAGCTGCTGGCCATTCAGTCGCGCCGCGGTGACGATAACAACTCCGTGCGTTTTATACGCGTTACCGCGCCGGGTGGTGAAGCCTTCACGATCGAAGGCCTCGATCGATCTCCGGTATGGTCGCCCGACGGATCCAAAATCGCATTTATGCGTGAACCCTTTACCGATGAAGAACGTCCGCGCAGAGCAGGCTGGATTGCACCCGATGCCATTACCAACACGCTCGACTCCACCCGTTTCGACGGACGCGTAATCACTCAGATGCGCTATCTGCGTGACGGAACCTCGAATTTTCTGCCGCATCCCTCCATTCATGAAAAACGGCAGCTCCACATCATACCGGCCAGCGGAGGTGAGCCTGAGAAAATTACGGACCTCCCGTTTCATGTGAGCCAGATTGCGTGGTCGGCCGACGGCAGCCGCATCTACTTCTCAGGCGACCCTGAAGAGGATGACGAGTACAATACCGATTTCACGCGAAACCTCTACATGGTTGATTTGGCTACCGGTGAATGGAAAAAAATGCTCGAAATGGACGGAAGTCAGAGCAACCCGATAATCTCTCCGAACGGGCGCTATATCGCCTTTACTCACAGCCCGGAGCGCGGAGCACAGACCGATGTCTATGTTGCAACGCTCGGCAGAAATGGAGAGATCAGCGGCACTCCTCAAAACCTGACTGCCGACTGGGAGCTTCAGCCCGGCGGCATCCACTGGGCGCCCAACAATAACCAGATCCGCTGGGGGGCACAGATCCGCGGAAATGCCCACATTTTTGAGACTAACCGTACCGGCGGCGGCGTTCGCCAGATAACACAGGGCGACCGCAGGCTCGGTTCCGTTTCTGAAACCGAAAACGGCCGGCTTCTGGCGTATACCTCAACCGATGCCGTAACCCCCGCCGAAGTATTTGTTTCGCGAAGAGACGGCTCCCGCGAGGTGCAGCTCACAAATTTCAATGCAGAGTGGATGGCCGAGCGGACCATCAATCCGGCGGTGCCCATTACCTGGACGGTTGCCGACGGCACCGAGATAGAGGGATGGGTGATTAAGCCGGTTGGCTACGAGGAGGGCCAGTCGTACCCGCTGGTGATGAAAATTCACGGCGGACCGCACACCGCGTACGGCAATACCTGGTTCCAGGCATTCCACACGCTTTCGGCCTCGGGCATGTTTGTTTTCTATCCCAACCCGAGGGGTTCTTCAGCCTACGGCCACGATTTCATGTTTGCTACTTTGGGCCAGTGGGGCAAGATGGACGAAGAGGACTTCATGACCGGCCTTGAAGCCGTTATGGAGCGATATTCCGGTGTTGATCCCGACAGAATCGGGGTTTCGGGTGGAAGCTATGGCGGATTTATGACCAACTGGCTGACTGCGCGCTTCCCCGACAGTTTCAGGGCAGCCGTAACCAGCCGGTCTATCAGCAACTGGTTTAGCTGGTACGGATCGTCGGATGCGCAGGGCCTCACCGAGTTCGAGTTCGGCGGCTACCCATGGGAGCAGCAAGAGCTCTACTGGGATCTTTCGCCGATGAAGTACGTGGGTTATGTGGAAGCACCCACCCTCATCATTCACAGCGAGGAAGACTGGCGAACGCCCATTACCGATGCCGAACAGTGGTACATGGCCCTGAAAAAGCGCCAGGTGCCCGTGGAATTTGTGAGATATCCACGATCGTCTCACGGGCTGTCGCGCACCGGCGAACCCTGGCTGCTGGTCGACAGACTCGAGCGCAAGCGCAGCTGGTTCGATTACTGGCTGAATGAGGATTGATGGGATCCGGGCTTTAAGGCAATGCAGGTTGTTTTTCATTTTTAGCATTGCCTTAAACATCCACTCTCGCCTGTCCCGAGCGCATCGGGGAGAGGGGGCTCATTTTTTGAACCTGCCTGGTCGGCAGACAGGCGCGTTAGCGAAAAGTCCGGATGAAAACGCGAAGCGTGATTCAGCCGGGCGAGGGGTTTGTTCGCGAAGGGCTAAAACATCGATTCAAATCAAAGAATTAAGATCATAGAAGGCTTTCGCCCACTTCGTGGCTATCCAAAATACGCGAACTCTGTGCATAGGACTGCGTCCCATGCTAATGCTTCTGCCTCCTTGAGGCGTTTGGGGTGTCAATTGAAACTATGTAATTGTAAAAATTGGATCATTTATCAAAAAATGCAGAAATAGAAACTCTCTCTTTGAGTGATATCTATTAAACTAAACGACGCGCAACTCCAAACCAAAGGATGCTTGTAGGATGAAAAACTTTACTCATGATACTATCTTGACCTCTTCTGCGGCACCGAATGTCTGCCATTCACGGATGACCAAGCTCCAATACGTTCCTCAATCTCTTTTATTCAATCCGGGATAGGTTTCTGACAGTTTCAACCCCTTACAATCCCTGAAGCGGGGAATGAAAATACCCTCATCCTCAATCTCTCCCTGCACCTGAGGCATGGATGCCATAAGGGTATCGTCCGGCTGAATCACGGGGGTTTTTAAATCCAAATCAGGATCGCCGCATCTGTTGAGCAGCTGATTCATTTTCAGAGAATCGGGAATCACGAAGATTGGATTGTCTGAAAGGGTAGACAATCCGGACAGGGTAAATTCGGAATCAGGAGCTTTAATGGTTGAATCCTGCGCGACGGCTGTACCTGTAAAGGTAGCTGCAATCATAGCAACGATAAGGGTGAGTGTAATTTTTACTGTGAGATTCATAGGTTGTTAATTGTAATTCCCCGATTATTTTCAGCATATGCAACTTATCACATTCTGAAATAACACGCCCGCCAAAGTAAAATTGTGTAACCACAGCAATGATTGAATCCCCCCTTTTGCATGATGTTGCCGGTGCATCTATATTCCATCGAATGGAGCCATAATGTTATCCTGCAACCATCAACCAAGTTTACACCATAACATGAAAACTGCCATCTCATCATTCATCTCTTCAGCAGCAGTTATTTTTCTTTTGTCCGTTTTCGTTTCCGACATATCTGCCCAGGAGCGGATGGTTGAAATAGAAAGCGCCGTTACCACCCAAGACCAGGTCACCATTAACGGCCAGCGAATCCGCTACGAAGCCACCGCCGGCACCCAGCCCGTGTGGGGCAATGACGGGGAGCCCATCGCGTCGCTCTTTTATGTGTACTACCGCCGCACCGACGTGGAGGATGTGTCGACCCGTCCGCTTGTTTTTTCGTTTAACGGAGGCCCAGGCTCGGCCTCGGTGTGGATGCACATCGGCTATACCGGTCCGCGGTTTCTGAACATTGATGATGAAGGCTTTCCCGTTCAGCCGTACGGGGTGGTCGAAAACAACCACTCCATTCTGGATGTGGCCGATATCGTATATATAGACCCTGTAAACACCGGGTTCTCGCGGATTGTGGGTGATGCCGACCGCAGTAACTTTTTCGGTGTAAATGCCGACATCAACTACCTGGCCGAGTGGATCGACAATTTTGTGGGCCGCCACAACCGCTGGACTTCGCCAAAATACCTGAAAGGCGAAAGCTACGGAACCACCCGCGTTGCGGGTTTGGCGCGCCGGCTGCAAAGTTCCCACTGGATGTACATCAACGGTGTGATCCTGGTATCGCCCACGGGCCTTGGGCTTGAGCCGCCGGCCATGACGCCGCGTTCCGAAATCCTGAAGCTGCCTTACTATGCGGCCACTGCCTGGTACCACGATGCCCTGGCGCCCGACCTGCAGCGGCTCGATTTATACGATATCCTGCCCGAAGTGGAAGAGTTCACAATCGAAGAGTATCTGCCGGCAGTTGCCATGGGCGGATTCCTGGATGAAGAGCGCCGTGATGAAATTGCAGGAACCGTATCGCGGTATTCCGGGATAGATAAGCAGCACATCCTCAATCACAACCTCACCATCCCCACCGGATTTTTCTGGAAGGAATTGCTCCGGGATCAGGGCCTCACCGTGGGCCGGCTCGACTCACGCTACCGCGGCATCGACCGCATGGATGCGGGTGAGCGATACGACCACGACCCGGCGCTAACCTCCTGGAACCACTCCTTTACACCTGCAATCAACCACTACCTGCGCGAGCACCTCGGTTATGAAACCGACCTGAAGTACAACATCTTTGGCCCGGTGCATCCCTGGGACCGCAGTAACGATACAACCGGCGAAGACCTGCGCCGCGCCATGGGTGAAAATCCGTTCATGCACGTGATGATTCAGGCCGGATACTATGACGGCGCCACGGATTACTTCTCAGCCAAGTACGTGATGTGGAACATGGACCGCAGCGGCAAGGTGAAAGACCGACTGCGTTTCGAGGGCTACCGAAGCGGTCACATGATGTACCTGCGCCAGGAAGACCTGGTCACCTCAAACGAGCACATCCGCGACTTCATCCGAAACTCAATGACCAGCGGCGAACCGGCCCGGTACTGATCCTTCCGGACAGCGGAGCCTGGCGGACAGCTCAGCTGTCCGCCAGGCTCCGTGAAGCTCTGCTTCACCCAGATACACTATATCGCTTCTTGAGATTAGAGAGCAGCCTGATAATTAAAACAGGCTGCTTATCATTGCAGCCTGAAGAAAATAGGCTGACTCATCTGCACTCGTACGGTTCGTCCACGCTGCATTCCCGGCCTGAATCTGGTTTCGCGAATCACCCGCAAAGCCTCTTCATCAATTGCCGGATGAACACTTCGAACAATTTCAGGGTCTTCAACAATGCCCTGTTCGTTTACAATGAACCGGATGATAACCCGGCCTTGGATGCCTGCCCTCCTTGCGGTTTCGGGATACCTGATTCTTTGGTAAAGCGCTGCATCACCACCGATAATCTCCGGCATATGCTCTACCACTTGAAATAACTTTTCTTCCTCATCATCTTTTGCAGGGGGGAGCGGAGGCGGGAAATGTAATGGGTCTCCGATGTTGAGATCATGCCAGATGTCGATATCAATATCCTCGATAATAACGTCATCCGGAACTACAACCGGAACGGGCGGGCGTGGTGGCGGCGGAGGTGTTTCAAGTGGCTGAATCTGAATAATTTCTTCAACTTCAACAAGCTCCTTCTCTATGATGGTAATGACATCTGGTGCAGGACTAACAATATTTATCCTGAAAGCTATAATGAAGATGACAAGCGAAGCAAGAAGTCAAATCTCAATAAAAATAGTGTAGTAGTTCCTCAGATCTGCTGTGGTTTTCTTTCGTTCGGCCATGGCATGGAAGGGATTTAGTTAAGGATTGAAGAGGCCACTTCTTCAAATACTTAAAAGCAGCGGACGTACCCCACTATAGTAAAAAATTGTAAAAGATGTGTACCAAATTCAGATTGCGACTTGTGGACAGCTCTGCTGTCCACAAGGCTGGAGTTTGGCAATTACTAGATATTGATAGGTGATTATCAATAAAACCCCGGTCAATAGTAGATTTGGCCGGGTTTTTTTACGATATTAATATCTAGTTATATCACTAGATTATTAACCT
>PWWL01000230.1 GCA_003561515.1 Balneolaceae bacterium | reverse complement strand
GGCTCAGCAATATATGATCATATCTACTTTCAGAGATGGAAACGCTGAAGTAAATAATTGAATTAACTTTGGATACTGATAGCAAGTTGAATACAAACCATGTCCAAAAAGAACCTGCCAACAAAAACCTGTCCCGTATGCAATCGCCCTTTCACATGGAGAAAAAAATGGGAGAGAGACTGGGAGAATGTGATTTATTGCAGTGAGAGATGCAGGAGAAACAAAGGGGGCGCCGGTAATAAATAGTTTAATGTAAAACTATGTGAAGTTTCTTTAAAAGAGGGAACAGCGGAATTAAGTGTCTAATGCAGATTGTTAGATTATCAGTTATGAAAAATCTGATACATCATTCTTTCTGCTTGTTATTTATGAGCTGGATTGCAATTACAGCGAATCCGCTTGAGACTTACGCCCAAAATTCAGAGGAAGAGGCTGCTATTGAAGGCACAGTTCTGAGCGCGGACGGCCAGCCGATTCCCGGGGCTACCGTTTCCGTTCTGTTGAGTAGTGAGGAACTGGTTACCGGCACCAACACGTCGGAGGACGGAGACTTCAGCGTTGATGTTGAGCCGGGGACGTACATACTGAGAATCACTTTCGTAGCGTATGCCCCGTTTCGGGAAAGGGTCGAGGTGAGCAACGGCGATGTGTATGAATTTGGAGAGATTAGGCTCAGGGAGGAGACCCAGCAGCTTGATGAAGTTGTGGTAGAATCGGAACCGGCAGCGATGGAAATGCGGTTCGACCGGCGCATATACAGGGCCGATGCTGAAGTGGAGGCAATCGGCGGAACGGCTCTCGACCTGCTTGAGACAATTCCGTCACTCGAAACCGATTTTGAAGGCAATGTAAGCCTGAGGGGCAGCGACAATGTTCGCGTTCTAATCAACGGACGGCCGTCTGCACTGCTCAGCGACGGCACCGATGCTCTGGCCGCCATCCCGGCCGATAACATTGAACGGGTTGAGGTGATCACCAATCCCTCGGCCCGCTACGATGCGCAGGGTGATGCAGGTGTGATCAATATCGTGTTGAAAAGAAACAGGGTGGCCGGGCTGAACGGATCGCTCTCGGGAAGAACCGGTTTGCCGGGTGATCACAGGGCGTCGGCAAATCTCAATTTTATGACCAACAACGCAAACTGGTTTACAAACTTCGGATTCCGTTATCGTGATAGGCCATCCGAGAGAAACAGGTTCCAGCAGTTTCAGTCGCCCGATACCTCTTTCATGTACACCCAGGCCCAGGATCGCGAACGATCTGAAATCCGCGGAGACGCCAGGATCGGGGCGGAGTTTTTCCTGTCAGACCGCCAGACGCTGACGCCTTCCGCATTTTTCAGGTTGAGGGATCGTGATAACCGGTCCGATACGTTTTACCGGGATATGGACCTTGAGGGCAATCTATTCCGGGAGGTATTCAGGGAAGACCGTGAAGATTCCGACAGAACCAATCTCGAATTCGACGTGCGTTACGATTTTGATATCGGCGGATCATCTAACCGGCAGTTGCGGGCAGATTTCAAAATAGATTACCAGCCCGACCAGGAAGCATCGAGCCTTCGCGAGTTTAATGAAATGACCGGTGAGGATATTGCCCGGCAGCGTACCGATAACCGCGAAGAGCGAACCAACCTGCTGTTCAACATCGACTATACCCAGCAGCTGGGCGACAACTCGGAAATGGAGGCGGGTATCCGTTCAACAAACCGATGGGTTGACAACCGGTACCGCGTGGAGGAACTTCAGGACGGCAGATGGATTCCTTTTGAGGGCTTTACAGACGATTTCACCTATCGCGAAAATATCAACGCTGCATATTTCATTCTGTCGGGGCAGCTTGGAAATTTTTCGGCCCAGGGCGGCCTGCGGCTTGAACAGACGCGGATCGATACGGAGCTGACCCTGAGCGGAGAAGGGGCGGAGCAAAACTACCTCAATCTCTTTCCGAGCCTGTTTCTGAATTACGAGTTCAATGAGCAGAATTCAATCCAGGCAAGCTACAGCCGGCGGCTTTCCAGGCCACGGTTCAGGAACATCCTTCCTTTTTCAAACTTCCGCGATTCCCGTGATATCTTTACCGGCAATCCGGAATTGAATCCGGTGTTTTCCGATTCGTACGAATTGAGTTATCTCAGGATGTGGAGTTCGGGATCGGTATCAACAAGCATCTACCACAGGTACAGAACCGGAGTGGTAGAGCGTATTACAGAGCTTGACAGCGACGGGGTAACCCGGAGGTTTCCGATCAACCTGTCAACCCAGTCGAACTGGGGTTCAGAACTGGCAGTTAGTCAGCGACTGTTCGATTCACTGCGGCTCAGGGCCAGCGCCAATTACTTTTTCTCTGAAACGGAAGGGACATTCCGGGACCAGGTGTTTGAACGTTCCACCAATGCGTTTTTCGGCCGCATGAGGCTCCAGTGGCGAATTGCGGAGAACATCAACCTGCAAACCACCTACTTTTACCGCGGCCCGAGAACAACTACCCAGGGAACGCGGTCATCATCGTACAGCCTTAACTCCGGGATTTCTGTGGACCTGTGGGATGGAGATGCCACCATCTCACTCAGCGGGCGCGACTTGCTGAACACCCGCGGCAGGACCATCATTGTTGACGAGCCTAACTTCTACAGCGAAGATGAATCCCGCTGGCGTACGCGATCATTCCGGCTCAATTTCATCTGGCGGTTTAACCGGCTGAGCGGGTGATGGGATCGTATAAATCGGCCTTCGCTCTGTTGGGAACCTGAAATAGATCTGCCCTGGGAGGACATCATGCCAGAACGCGGATATAAACCCTCGTTTCCAGAATTCAAAAACTTCATCTCATTGTTAAATTTGCCCTTATAAAATGCGAAAAACACGAAAATAGATAACCATTAAAAGCGAATACATCAGGTTTGTAAATGACCAGGTGTATTACACATCAGTATTAAATATTGGTAAATGTTATAGAACGAGCAAAAAATATGAATCACTATTATAACTTATCAAGTATTAGATATGCCTTTAAAGCCTTAATAATAATGATTTAAGAATAATTTTCTTTAAAAGTTGAGCTAATTTGTAACAATGGGGGGGGGGTAATTATCTTGTATACAAGGAGTGTTTGTCAACTTTTAGGTGCTTGTAAATTCGTTATGAATAGAAAAGAAAAGGTGCTAATTGAGGAGTCCATTCAAATTCTGGAAATGAACCTAACCAAAATTGACCGTGTCAGTGAATGGAGTGAATACTGTGTGTATGTTGATGGGAAAATATTCTCTCGATTGTTTAGGAATCATTTCGGATTTAGGCCAAAACTCATGATGAACAAATTGAAAATTGAAAAGGCAGTAGAGTTATTAGCTGATGGAGAAATGAGCAATTATGAAGTGGCTCATGAAATCGGAAAGAAAGACGAGAAAGCACTATATTCTTTTTTTAAACAACAAACTGGAAAAGCACCGGAATTTTATCGTAGTAAAAAATCAGAGTAAATTATAATAATAAAACTGTTTGATTATTATTGTTTAATAAACTTCATTTACCATGAGTAAGGATCAATAACTTTGGATTCTCAATAATTGATATGTGATTTATTGAAAGTTCAATTTATTAATAGTCCGTATTATTGAATCTTTAAACTTTAATTATAAAATATAGTTTTTATGAAACCGATTATAAAATACCTATTATCAATAATTGTAATGTTAAGCTTCCTGATAGTTGGAGTAGAGGTTGGAAAAAGTGCAGTAATGGTAACATCCGATGATGATCCTAATGGATGGATTTGCACTGATACTCCAGGAGAATGTGATGATAATGAGAATGTCACATGTTGTACGTGGGGACCAAATGGCTGTGAAACAACAGCATGCGCTGATCCCGGAGAAAGTGGATAAAACATTTATATTAACTTAAGACAAGCTTTCAGATGGTAATATTGAAAGCTTGTTTTAAAATTAATTATCTAAAAAATGATTTTTAAAAGGTTTTTGTACTTATTAATCTGGGTTTTCTTGATTTCTTGTACAAAACAAAATAATAGAAATGATTTCACTCTGCACCCTATTCAAGAAAAGATGCCTCATGCAAATATCAAGTCTGAAAAGTTAGAGGTTCTTAGTGAAAGTGAATATGTTAATATTTTGCCAGAAAAGTTACAATTGCTTCATGCTTTTCTTAGTGATGATATTGATGATTTTAATATAATTGAGTTGTCATTATTGACTACCGATGCTATTAATATTTCAGCCATAAATGATTCTACTATATTGATACTTGAAAAAGATAAAAATCGACTTATACAATATAGTTTAGAGAGTAATGTTTACGAAATTATTGCAAATCAGGGGAGAGGGCCGGGTGATTTATTGTTTGCAAGAGAATTAGCATTTCATGACAATAGAGCCTTTATTGGAATGCAGGGTTTCCAAATTTCAGTCTTTGATTGTATTGATGTTTTATGTGAATATGAAAAAACTTTAAGAACTGATTTTAATAACTATTCATTGGCGCCTAATGATGATTCCCTCTTGTTTTTAGGAATTTCTCGATTTGGACGTGATCAGGATCCTGACCCATCAAATACAGACCAGTATTTGATCCATGAAGTTAATTATGAAGGAAAACTACAACAATCTTTTTTACCTATATATGATGACAGAGCACCTCTTGTTCGAGAACAAATGTCTTCAGGCGGTTGGATAAGGTCTTTTCCAGAGTTAAAAACACATGTATTTACGTTTGATATTTTTCCTCAAATCTATATGTATAACATTGATGGTGAATTGATTGCCAGATATCAATTACCTGGTTTTATGCAACGGGGTTATGAATATATGGAAAGCAGGGATGGCGGTTTTACTGGGAGGTTACAATATGAAGGTAGTTATTCACAATTGACTTTTGCAACAATAGTAAATGAAACTTGGTTATTACTTGGCAAAAGAGAAAGAAGAAATATTAAATTTATTGACTGGCAGGAAGGTTTTAAAAGTGATGAATGGTACTCTTATTATGCGCTTAATATTTTTGATCATAATCTGTATAAGATTGGGGATGATAAGTTGTTTCCTTATGGAGAGAGCAGGGTAGTATTTGTAGTTGATCAAGGACTTGTTATTAGTGAAAATGGAACACTTTATATGGTTAGGCAGTAGAAACTTCATTGCAAAAAATAGTTATTAATATGGGCAACAATAATTATATATTCTTGATATTGATTGCATCAATTGGTCTTTTTGTTGTAGGATTAATTTATGGGATTGAAAAAAGTAAAGATAATGCAATAGAAACAACATATGGAATTGATTTGTCGGGAGGTCAATATGTTCGACTTGTGTTTATCGGTTCTTCCACTTGTTTTTATGCCAATAATACTGAAACTATCTACATGGTCTCTAATATTAAAAATAAATTAAAGACTGTTTTAGAAAAAGATGTAATAAAATTTATTTCTACAGGAATTTCATATGATAGATCTACCACTATTGCAATCAATTACTTAAAGAAAACAGGTCCATATGATGAGCTTTTGGTTGGAGCGGGAGCATTTAATCTTGGTATTATTAATTACGTTTCAGGTAGTTCATCAACTCCAAAAGTCTTAATTTTTCATGAATTATATGAGACAGATTTATCCGGTTTAAATATTAACAATCTTCATAGTTCACAAAGTTTATTAAAAACATATACGGGTCAATTTGAAATTCGAAATTTATATGAATCAATAAAGTATAAGTCAAGAGATGATTTGTTGATGTACTTTGGGATAAATAAATAACAAAATATATATATTATATTTTTGAAATGGTGGTTAATTAAAAAGAAAGTAGCCTTGGTATTGAATGAGTTACAGTTAAATTTTAGAATACTCTATTTCGTTAATAAAGAAATAAAGTTAATTCATTCTAAGCCAGAATATTACAAATAAATGTAATAAAGATGTGGCTAATCTGCCGAACAATTATTTCAGGGTTTAAAATCAGGGAATGATTTCCCAGTTCGTTTTTCCGTTCTTAGTCTGGGCCAGGAACTAGTTGGGTTTCTTACAAGATCAAGGATTCTAACCCG
>PWWL01000286.1 GCA_003561515.1 Balneolaceae bacterium | reverse complement strand
CAGAGTCTTGAGTCTTGAGTCTTGAGTCTTGAGTCTTGAGTCTTGAGTCTTGAGTCTTGAGTCTTGAGTAAAGATGTTGTTTTGAAATTTTTGGTTCAAGGGCTCAGAATAACTTCGTTAGATCTATACTTTTATTTAGTTCTCAAGACTCATGAATCAAGACTATTATCTCTTTACATAACAACAATGATAGGTATCATCAAATATCAGGCAGGTAATCTGGCATCCGTGTCGAATGCTCTCGACAGGCTGGGAGCCAGGTACTTCATTACTGACGATCCCACGGAATTAGAAAAAGCCGACGGCATCATCTTTCCGGGCGTTGGCCATGCGGCAGCGGCAATGGACGATCTGCGCTCCCGCGATCTCGATATTTGGCTGAGAAACACGAAAAAGCCCGTTTTGGGAATCTGCCTGGGAATGCAGCTGCTTTACGAATCTTCGGAAGAGGGCGACTGTAAAACACTCGGAATTATTCCCGGCCGTCTTAAAAAATTTGACGCTTCAAAAGCAAAAGTACCCCACATGGGCTGGAATCAATTTCAGCCTCTGAAAGAACACCACCTTATCAGGGGAATCGACAACAAGCAATTTCTCTATTATGTGCACGGCTATTATGCACCGACAAATGATCACACACTTGCTTCCTGTAAATACATCAAGGATTTTGCGGCGGTTGTAGCCAAAGACAACTTCATGGGCGTTCAGTTCCATCCCGAAAAATCGGGGCAGGTTGGATCGCACCTTCTGCAGAATTTCCTGGATTTGGTAAACGGCCGAACGCAAAAGGCGGCTGCGAATTAAACTCCGGAAAGAAATCTTCCTCACCACCCCATGGCTTTTCGGCGCTCATGGATGAGATCCGCGTACTTTTCTTTGAGTTCGTTTGATAAGAAGCATTTTTCAACGACTACTATCCATTCCTGGAAAATTGATTCAAATTCCTCCTCAATACCGGATAGTACTTTTTGATTCAACCCCAGCCTTTCACTCCCAAAGTATCTGAAAAGCATACTTTTTGTGATTTTGGACTTTTTCCCTTTTAACGGGAGTGCAAGTTCTTCCTTTGGGTTTGCCAGTACAATAGTGGTATTCAGCAAGTCATATGCGGGACTGAGTGAGATCATTCCATCTTTATGAATGATAGAGAAATTCTTGAGATGCATATCCTCATTACCGGTCAGATAACTGAACAAGGTTAAACGAAACAACTTCAGTTTTTCAACCGCCGCAAACGTACAGTACTCTTCAATGAGCCGGGCTACTTTTTCCATTGAGTAATTGTACTTGGTATCGCGGGTCATTCCGGCCACTTGGGCAAAATCCTCAACATGAATTTTTCCCGACTTTCCCACACGGTCGAACCGCCGGATAAAATAAACCAGCTTCATCTCTTTGTTGTAAACCATGCCGTGAAGCGGTGTTTCAATTCCACATAACGAAGCCAGCCTCATTGTTACATCCTCATTTTCGGGCACCTGCTCAAAATGAGAAGGATTAGGTTTTAAAATGAAGATTCCATGTTTGTCAACAATCTCAAAACGGCTGTGTTTTACACTAAGACGAGCGCTTAATTTGGGCTGAACGCCCTGGATCGACATTTTTGACATTCTCTTTTGTGACTCAAGAACAAGCTCGCGATCCGTAAACGGAAGAGGTTCAAGCTTTTGAAGTGCAGTATTCAGTTTATTAAGACCTGTGCTGCTATAAAGGCCATCCTGTATCGGCTTATATGTGATCGGACATCGCCTCATTTTGTACCTCTTTAATAGTTACTGCACCTACGGTATCACTGCCTACAGTCAGTAAAATTCCAAACAGATCATCCCTGTCGAGTTTATGTGTTCGAAGCAGCATGTCCAGGTTTGCACCCTCCGGAAGAAGTCCCTCAAAGAATGGCGGAAAGTGCTCAAAACGGAATTCACCCGCACTTACTGGCATTGTTACCGAAATCGCAGGTCCGCCATACCCGGTGTCATATTCAAACAGGTATTCCTTTTTATTTTCTGCTTCGGTAAGCATACCTGCTCTTTTACCGTGCATATAAACTTCAGCTTTTCTCATATTTAACCTCCTTCAAACATTGATCCATGATAGGGCTTTCCAGTTCAATAGAAATATTAAGCACGGTGCACACTTTCCGAAAAGAATCGAATTGAACCGTCTCCTTACCATGTTCAATATCAAAAACAACGGTTTTGCCAACCCCTGCCAGGTTGGCCAACTCTTTTTGAGTCAAACCGCTTTTCTTTCTATGACATCGAATCAGCATTCCTTCTTTTTCCATAAAATTTCCCGCTTTAACAGTATTTTTATCTATTAAACGGACTTTTCAAACAAAAATCAATACATAATATTTTATTTTACTGTTATGACAGTAATTTGTCCAGCCTTATCACTGATTGACTGCCGATACCTTGACATAACAACAAATATTACTGCTAAAGCAGTAATTATTTTCAGAATTTTAAATAAGATTGACAGCACTCTTCCCTGTCTCAATTGTGAACTTGAAAGAACAAACTGAGAATGTATTCAAATGCATTTCATCCTTATTCACTCCACTCAAATCCATATCTTGTGTATTACAGGTAATTCAAAGCTAAAGCATTGAGAATCTATCTTCAGGGCATTTAAACTGAAGATTTTAAACATTAGCCAGACATGAAAATCATCCCCGCCATCGACCTGCTCAACGGACAGGTTGTGCGCCTTCAAAAAGGCGATTACGAGAAACGAACCATCTACAACCATCTGCCCCTGGATGAAGCGGCCAAATTCAAACAGGCCGGTTTCGGCCACATACACGTGGTGGATCTGAACGGCGCCAAAAGCGGGGAGTTTCACAATCTGCCCATTATCCGTGAGATCATCGACGATATCGGGCTTTCGGCACAAACAGGCGGCGGAGTGCGTTCGCGCAAGGATATCGACACACTGCTCGATGCCGGTATCAGCGGGGTAATCTGTTCATCCATGGCCGTGAAAAAGCCGGAGGAATGGTTGGCCGCCATTAAGGATCACCCGGATGAAATGATCCTGGGATTGGATCTGAAAGACGGCAAGATGGCCTACGGTGGCTGGCTGGAAACTTCGGATGAGCCGATTGAAGAGTTTCTGAAGCCGATGATTGAAGCCGGCCTCAAAACCGTACTCAGCACCGATATTGCCCGCGACGGCATGCTGAGCGGCCCAAACCTGGAGATGTACAGTGACCTCCAACAACGATTTCCCAAACTGAACTGGATTGCCTCCGGAGGTGTCTCAAACCTTCAGGACCTGGTATCGCTGCAAGGCCGCAACCTCTACGGCGTAGTAGTAGGTAAAGCCTATTACGAAGGTCACATCCGGCTCGATGAAATGGCGGGGTTGAGCCGCTGATTGCGCAGCTAATCAGCGCAATCAGCATAATCAGCGGCTATTCGGATTACGAACAACCCCCATAAACAAATTGGCCCCGCTCTCTCTTTCGTGGATGATAAAGACAAACGGCCGGTTTACGATCATTTGGGGCGGCATTGATGTGATTCCGATACCCACGCTGGTTACTGCCGCGGCCTCGGTACCTTCTTCATCCACACGAATGAAGGTTTTGTGTTTCACCTCATCGATATACAGGTTTTCTGGAGACACATCGGCAATTCCTTTGAAGTCTGCTTCCCATTCATCGAAGGCAATCTCCATGCCCATCGCCTTCAGGATATCGTTGTACTTGATCTCGTATTCAAACTCGAATTTGGGGAGCTCAACGGTAATCTCGCGTGAGTCGACCGTGAGATTGGAGCGCCAGTGTGCCAGGTTTGAAGCCGTCACGGTTTCCTCCACAAACTGGCCGATCGGCATTTCGGGATCGGCCGGCATCAGCACCGACATGGTGAAAAGGCTGTCGCCATAAGGCATTTCAATCATCTGTACATCATTGGAAAAGTGAATTGCAAAACGCCCTTCCTGGTGCATCATATCCACTTCCGTGGTTTCCCCGGTTTCGAGATGAAAATCTGCACGCCGGGTATCGTCCGTGTCAAACTGACGCAGCCAGTCTGCCTTGTAATAGAGTGCATTGATCAGGTACATGACCATTTGATCGGGTATTTCATCGATGATTTTTTCAATCAGCTCTTCCGTGTTTTCACGCACCCAGGCATTGATGATATCTACGGATGCCGGATCGTCGAAATCGAGAGCTGCAATTTCTGCACCGTAGTGTTCGCGAACTCTCTCGAGAAAATCCTCTTCAACCGGCAGCCAGTCGGCGTGCCAGATGGAATTTGCAATTTTTATGGTTACATGGGGGTCAACCGTAACCAGAAGTTCAATCAGGGATTTAAACGCTTCATTGATCTCTTCAATTTCCATACCCTCAAGGTAGAGTGCTTCCCTCATATCATCGTAGGTCTGGCCTTCAGCCCCGTTCAGTGTCATGGCCAGCGCCATGGAAATACTGAGCGGCGATATCATAAGGTTATCTTCCTCTTTCTCCCATGCAACGGTTTGCCTGAAGATATCGTAACTGAAGGACCGGTCAGCTTCGACAAGCATTTTTTCGGAGGCTGTAAGATCTCTTGGAAGTTCACCAGTGGGGCCGTCGCCGGGCCCGGTAATGCTGCTCTCGCACGACCATAACATAGCCAGGGTTAGTGTTAGGATTGGTACCAAAAGGGAAATCGTTGATTTCATGGGTATGTTATTGTCTCTTCTGTTTAGTGATAATAACGGTAACTATGGCAGTATGTTTCAGCCTCTATGTAAAGATACAGCCGGGATACCGGCAATACCTATCCCACAGCGGGTTTACTCAAGCATGTTTAAGGGACTGCAAACAATGCTGATATTAAGATTTCTGTTTTTAACAGCGGCATTTCTTCTGTTTCAATGAAAACCGTTATCTTCCCTGCCCTACTTTATGCTCACAAAAAGAATCATACCCTGTCTCGATATCAAGGACGGACGCACTGTAAAAGGAGTCAACTTTGTTGGGCTTCGCGATGCAGGCGATCCGGTGGAACTTGCTCAGCGTTACACCGTCGAGGGAGCCGATGAACTGGTATTTCTTGACATTACCGCCACCAAAGAGAAGAGAAAGACCCTGGTTGCCCTTGTTAAGGATATTGCAGCACACATCAACATCCCGTTTACGGTAGGTGGTGGCATCCGGACAGTCGACGAAATTGAGGAAATCCTGAAAGCAGGTGCCGACAAGGTGTCTCTGAACAGTGCCATCGTCCGCGATCCCGCACTGGTAACCCGAGCCTCCGACGCATTCGGATCCCAGGCGGTAGTTGCTGCCGTGGATGCAAAGCGCACCGGAAAAAGCTGGGAGGTTTTCGTAAAGGGAGGGTCGGAACCCACCGGAATCGACGCCATCGATTGGATCAAAAAAACAGAGGAACTGGGCGCCGGTGAAATCCTGCTTACCAGTATGGATCGAGACGGCACAAAATCAGGTTTTGACCTTGAACTTCTGGCTTTAGTGAACCAAACGGTAACGATACCGGTAATCGCGAGCGGCGGTGCCGGCACCACGCAACACTGTTGCGATGCAGTAGCCATCGGTAAAGCCGACGCCGTTCTCGCCGCAAGCATCTTCCACTTCAGGGAAATTGAAATACAAGAACTTAAATCAAAAATGGCGGAGGAAGGAATACCTGTACGCCAGTTTGCAGAATTAATCCAATAATCTATCCTATCACATGTCTACAAAAGAAGAAATCGAATTTCTTTACGACCTTGAGCGGCTGCTAATTCAAAGAAAAAAGGATTTACCGAAAGGCTCCTATTCAACACGTCTTTTTAAAAAGGGGATCGATAAAATTGCTCAGAAACTTGGCGAAGAGGCTGTGGAAACAATTATCGCAGCTAAAAACAAGAAAGATTCCGAAGTAGTGAATGAATCAGCCGATATCATCTACCACCTCCTTGTTCTTTTGGTTGAACGCGACATACCGCTCGACAGGGTTATCCAGGAGATGATGTTGAGAAGTAAGAAATAGTATACGGTTGTGAGTTGATTAGACATGGTATTTCTCACAGCCTCATTTCTGATGTAGGCCTTATTCAGAAATACCATGTCTT
>PWWL01000293.1 GCA_003561515.1 Balneolaceae bacterium | reverse complement strand
GAACTGCTTCGGGCGGGTCATGCCGAAGTTGCGGGCGCTGCAGCAAACCTGCAGATGATTACAGCCAATCTAACAAGCGGATATCACAGGGATCTCCAGCTCACCAAAGAGCCGGTGATTCGTTCAGTTGCCAAAACGCATAGCCTGCTGCAGGCCGCACAAATCCTGGTTGCAGGACTCAAGCCAGCGCCAGAGGAGCTTGAAAAAGCGTGTACGGGTGAACTATTTGCTGCAGAGGCAGCGAATCGGCTTGTGAAGCAGAAAGGCATCGCATTTCGTGAAGCTTATCGTCGCGTTGCGGCTGATCCGGATTCCACAACAGGCCTGACGGCTGCAGATTTGATCACATCTTACACCCATACAGGTTCGCCGGGAAATCCGGGACTCGACAAGCTTCAACAGAGACTTCGTAAATAGCTTTCCGGGCAAAATAAAAGCTTGTTTGAGCCAGGACTGATCCACATTGGTTATCCATTCATCCAGAATTTTGACAAAAGCTCAATATATATGGGTGGGTGGATCAAAATTTTCATTTAATCGCATAATGGATAAAAATTATTCAATAAAAGCGCTTTTTTGTGAAATATTTGTCGTTTGAGTGGTCAAAAAATTGATTTTTTGCTGAAAATCCCTTATCCATAGGCTCAAACTGTCATTTATAAATTTTACAATTTAATGACAAGACTAATTCAGTGCTGTACATCGGGTTACACTTTGCTCAGTAATACGAGGCACTGAACAGATTTAATCTTTAACAAAGACAGATAGATATGAGATCGAAACTGATACTGACTCTTACAATCTGTGCTACATTTCTTATTGCTTTGCCGCTGGTTTCAGCAGATGCTTTCGGCCAGCAGCGTGAAATCACTGGTACAGTTATGGATAATAGTGGTGACCCACTTGCTGGTGCTACCGTGCGTGTTGTCGGTGATGCACAGCGGGGAACCGTAACGAACATTGATGGCGAATTTTCAATTCAGGCAGCACCTGATGAGGTACTGCAGGTTTCTTTTGTGGGTTACAGGACAGAAGAAGTACTGGTTGGAGACAGAACAAATATTTCCATCGTGCTTGAACTCGACCAGCAGCTCCTTAGTGAAGTAGTTGTTGTGGGCTACGGTGTTCAGACACGAAGTGATCTAACGGGTTCCATAGCCAGCGTTTCCGCAGATGAAATTGCCAACCAACCGGTAGCCAGCCTTGATGCCGCACTTCAGGGCCGTGCATCGGGTGTGTTTGTAAGCAGCCCTTCCGGTACACCGGGTGCCGGCATCACCATGAACATCCGTGGCCAAACATCACTCACAGCCAGCAGTGAACCTCTCTATGTAATTGACGGTGTACCCATTATTTCAGAAGATCTTTCAGGGCTCTTTTCGGGCGGGCAGGCAACAAACTCACTTGCCGATTTGAACCCCAACGATATTGCATCTATTGAAATCCTAAAGGATGCTTCCGCAACAGCCATATACGGCTCACGCGGCGCCAACGGTGTGGTTCTCATTACCACCAAGCGAGGTGAAGCCGGAACGGCCCGTATCGGGTTTAATATGTACACCGGTTTTCAGAATGTGACTAACAAAGTGGATATGATGAGTTCACAGGAATTTCTCGGGCTGATGAATGATGCAGCATTGCAGGATAACAGAGACCTCGGCACGAACTACTCGCCCACTCACGTATCCGATATCTGGGGTTTCGACCCGAATGATCCGGATCTGCAGAATACACGGTGGTACGATGAAATTTTTAGCACTTCAGCAATTTCGAACTATGAGTTAACGGCTTCCGGAGGTACCGATAATACTAGGTATTTCACATCATTCTCGTACTTCGATCAGGAAGGTGTTCAGCTTGGAACCGGCTTTGAACGGGTAAGCGGTCGTGTAAATCTGGATGCCACCGTGACCGACTGGCTCGATTTCGGTGCCAACGTCACCGTTAACAGAACGGTGCAGGATCGAGTTATAAACGATAACTCTCTGTATGGTGTGGTAATTAACACTCTTGCCGGAGACCCGCTGATGCCGGTTTTTGAAGAAGATGGCAGCTATGCCGATCCTTTCAACTACTTCGGCTGGTGGATGCTCGATAATCCGGTGTTGATCGCAAATGAGTATCAGCGATTTACCAGAACCGTTCGCGGCATCGGTACTATCTTTGGAGTGGCAAATATCACTGACGGTTTAACGCTGAGATCATCCCTTTCCATCGACTACACTAATCTGGATGATGAGGCCTACACGCCAATCATTTCACGTGAATCCAGAAATGCGAACAGAAACGGTTTTGGTACCTTTGGGACCACACAGGACTTCACGTGGCTGATTGAAAATTACCTGAACTATACCGGCACGCTTGCCGAACGTCATAATGTGAACGCAGTTTTGGGTACTTCGTTTCAGTCGTCGAACAGAAACTTCTCTTCAATTAACGCTCAGGGCTTCCCAAGCGATCAGTTTATCAAGTTAAGTGTGGCTGCCCAGGTAACCTCAGCCTCGACATCAGGATCAAGCTGGGGACTGGCCTCGTACTTCTTCCGTGGTAACTACTCGTTTGACAATCGTTACCTTTTCACGGTAACCGGCCGTCTCGATGGATCTTCGCGATTCGGTGATGATTTCCGATACGGTTTCTTCCCGTCAGGTTCGGTTGCCTGGAGAATGACGAACGAAAGCTTCATGGAGAACCAGAACATTTTCTCTGAACTGAAACCAAGAATCAGCTACGGAATTACAGGTAACCAGGAAGGTATCGGCAACTTTGCATCGCGCGGTCTGTTCGGTGTTTCCGACTATCGTGCCACACCTACTCTGGTTCCGACACAACTTGGCAACGCCGGACTTAGCTGGGAAAGCACCCGCCAGCTCGACATGGGTGTGGATGTTGGCCTGTTTGAAGACCGTGTAAATATCACGGCGGATTATTTCATCAAAACCACCGATGATCTTCTTCTGAATCGTCTTATTCCGGGTATCTCCGGGTTTTCGAGCGTGACCGATAACATCGGTAAGGTTGAGAATCGCGGTTTTGAGTTCGATATTCGTGGCGCCATAATTTCACGGCCAGATTTCAGCTGGACATCCAGCTTCAACATCTCATTCATCCGCAATAAAGTACTTGAACTCGAGGTGGATGAGCAGGTGCTCAGCGACTCGCACATACTTGCAGAAGGACACCCGATTGGCACATTTTTCCTGATCGACCAGGAAGGTGTGGATCCGCAGACAGGAAACATGCGATGGATTGACCTGAATAATGACGGGGTGATTGATTCCGGCGACAGGCAGATCGTGGGCAATGCCCAGCCCGATTTCTTCGGCGGATGGAGCAACTCATTTGCCTACAGAGGATTTGACCTCAACGCACTGTTCCAGTTCACTTACGGTAACCAAATCTTTAATCACAGCCGTGCCTCGTACGAGAATCTTGGCTGGAGCCGTATCGGTATTCCGGGAATTTTCCCACTGCCAGACGGTAACAATCACAGGCTTGCCCAAGACAGATGGATGGAACCCGGTGATGTGACTGATATTCCGCGTGCATCTCTCACAAACGTGAACTGGAGAGAGTACTCCTCACGCTGGCTTGAAGACGGTTCATACCTGAGGCTGAAATCTGTAACGCTCGGTTATAATTTCTCACCCGATATCACAAGACGCATCGGCATGAACAGCCTGAGGCTGTATGTACAGGGTACAAACCTGCTCACATTCACCAGCTATACCGGCCTTGATCCGGAAGTGAATCAGAATGCGAGAAACCCGCTGGTTGCCGGCTCCGATTTCGGAACCCACCCTCAGCTCAGAACAGTCTCGTTCGGAATCAATCTTGAATTTTAATTAGCAGGAAACCATGAAAAAATTATCAATCATACTTATTGCAGGATTGACGGTGTTTCTGTTGTCCTGCGACGTTTTAGATACTGAACCACAAGCCTCTTTGGATGCGGAGACAGCAATAACCGATGGTGCTTCTGCACAGGCAGTACTCGCAGGTGCATATTCGCGTATGCAGGTTGCCCCCTACTACGGTGTTCACTTTACACTGAGCCCTGATCTGGCGGCCGATAATGCCCGATACCAGGGGTTCTTCGATTCACAGCTCGAAATCAATTCCGGTACGGTGCCTATCAGTAATCTCTGGATTAGTACAGCCTGGGTAAATATCTACCGGGTTGTAAATATCGCCAACCTGATTATTGCGGAAGTGCCGAATGTTGAGGATGACGCATTTGCAAACAGGGAACGGGTTCTGGGTGAAGCCTACGCAATACGCGCACTGGCCTACTTCGACCTGTTGCGGATTTTCGGCTATCACTGGGATACAGGATCTGAGTTCGGCATGCCTCTGCTGCTCGAACCGGTTGAGAACAATGACTTCAACCTGATTCCCGATCTTGCCAGAAGCAGTGTCAGCGATACCTATAATCAGATACTTAGCGACCTCGGGAACGCCATTTCACGCATGGAAGGCTACACCGACAATACACGGATGAACTATTGGGCCGCAATTGCACTGCGCGCCAGAGTAAATCTCTACGCCGGCAACTATCCACAGGCCTTCTCGGATGCGGACGATGTAATAGAGTCCGGCCAGTATTCCCTGCCCGCAAACGTTGCAGATGTGTTCCTGACTGAAGGCACCAGCTCAGAGTCAATCTTCGACCTGGTATTCGACGATCAGGATCAGAGTTCACTTTTTACATTTACATTTCAGCGTGATGAGTACAACGTGAACCCATCGCTCACAGAGTCGTTTGAAGAGGATGATGCACGTGCAGATCTGTTCATTTTCACGCGGGGCAGCGACCGGCCGGCAAAATGGTCCGATTCGAACAACGCCAATAATGTGAAAGTGCTTCGCCTCGCAGAGATGTACCTGATACGCGCAGAGGCTGCGGCGTTTGCCAATAACAATCCCAATGCGGGTAACGACGATCTTAACGAAATCAGAAACCGGGCGGGGCTCGATGATGTGGACGACTTCGACAACTTCGACGAGTTTATTGACGCACTGCTTCAGGAGCGACGTGCCGAGCTGAACTATGAAGGCCACCGCTTCTTCGACATTGTACGGTTCGATAAGCTGGGCGAATTCTTTGGACGTGAGGATTTCCGCAAGGCATTCCCGATCCCCCGGGATGAACTGCAGATCCAGGAAAATCTGGTTCAAAATCCCGGATACCCTTCAAGCTAAACAGCTGAAAGGAATTAGAATTAAATTAAGCCCCGGTTTATCCCGGGGCTTTTTTATTTTATTCACTGAACTGTAAACCAATTCCTGTAAACCCTATGTTACGATATCTGGTGATTCCCGCACTGATTTTTCCGCTTCTGTTTTCTGCCTGTTCAGCCGACCGCCCCGACACCGTACAATTGAGAGCAGATCTTGATGAGTATCTGTCAACCCGGGAGGGAACTTATGCCGTTTGGTTTCAGCACCTGCAAAAGCCCGACGTGAGAGTGTATATAAATGAGGATACGCTATTCCATGCAGCCAGCACCATGAAGACGCCCGTGATGGTTGAATTGTTCAGCCGTGCGGAACAGGGTGAATTCGATCTTGCCGACTCCGTGAAAATCGAAAACCGTTTTTACAGCATTGTTGACGGTTCGGAGTTTCAGCTTGACTTGAATCCGGAAGGCAATGATCCATTCGAAAGAAAAGAGGGAGAGATGGCTACGCTGTATGATATGAATCACGCTATGATCACCTACAGCAGCAATATCACCACCAACCTTATTTTGCAGCGTGTGGGTGCAGAAGAAACCACGCAGACCATGCGGAACCTGGGTGCAGAGCGTATGGAGGTGATCCGCGGCCTGTACGACATGAAGGCGTTTGAACAGGGCCTGAGCAACAGAACAACCGCCCGCGATCTGGGCATACTGTTTGAGCGGATTGCAAACGGAACGGCCGTGAGTCCGGAGATGGACAGCATGATGGTTGAAGTTCTCAAAGACCAATATTACAGGGATGTGATTCCAGCCCGGTTGCCCGATGATATAATCGTGGCAAACAAAACGGGTTCCATTACAGGAGTGATTCACGATTCGGGAATTGTGTATTTGCCCGATGGCAGCTCCTATGTTCTGGTTATTCTTTCGAAAGATCTTCCCGAAAACAGGATCGGAACTGAAACCGGTGCAGCGGTATCGGAGATGATCTATAATTTTGT
>PWWL01000282.1 GCA_003561515.1 Balneolaceae bacterium | reverse complement strand
GCTATTTTTTCTGACTACGAATCAGGCGGTTACAGGTTCGAATCCTGTCGGGTGTACTAGCAAAAGGCTCCGTATTCTAATCACGAATCGGAGCCTTTTCTATTTGTGGGAAAGTTGAAAAGATCCGGGCGTTGATGTTCCGAAGCAGTGCTTCGGGGTTCGAATCCTGTCGGGTGTACAAGAACAAAGCTCCGATTTCTATATAGAGATCGGAGCTTTATTAGTTTTGGGGTCAAGTGAAGCAGATCTGAGCGTTGATGTTCCGAAGCAGTGCTTCGGGGTTCTCGCCTGTCGGGTGTACTTCAAAAAGGCTCCGTATTCTAATCATGAATCGGAGCCTTTTTTAGTTGTGGGAAAGTTAAGGATTTGAGCGTTGATGTTCCGAAGCAGTGCTTCGTGGTTCTCGCCTGTCGGGTGTACCAGAACAAAGCTTCGATTTCTTCACTGGGATCGGAGCTTTTTTTGTTTAAGAATCAACTGCATCAGATCTGAGCGTTGATATTGCGGAGGCATGCTCCGCGGTTCAAATCAGGTTTGTTGATAGAATGAATTTATACTACTTATCCACTTTACCACACTGGCAGCTCAAACACGTAGAGCGCCTCTTCGCGGTCGTTTACCAGGTAGAGCCTTTCCCGGTTGGTGTCTACAGCAATTCCTTCAAACTTGTCTGCAGGTAAATTATACCCTCGAAGCGGATTCAGCTCTTTGTCGGTAACCACAATCTTTTCAGAGTCATCGCTTACAATCCAGAACTCCTCTTCTTCGTGCTGGTAGTAGAGGCCCGCAACGTCCCGCATGTGGTAGGGTTGGTCGAAAATGAGTGACACCGTTCGGTGAACGTTGAATTGTGAATCAAGTTCAATGAACAGTCTTGGATTTTTCTCATTCAGAATAAATACATGGTCATTGGCCGGGTTCCAGGCAATTCCCTCAAGTCCGTCATTCCGGTTGTTTTGCTCAACAGGCACATTCACAACCTGAAGCACTTCTCCTTCCACAGTCAGCTGAACAATCTGACGAAGCTTTTCCTCGGCCACCCACAATGTGCCATCATTTGGGTTCATGGTGATCCCTTCCATGTCGTCTCCTTCGTATGCGGTAAGCACGTCGAGGATCTCCCCTTCGAAGCTAATCTTGTAGATATGATCGCCGGGGTCATCGCTCACCGTCCAGAGAAACTCTCCGCTAACATCCAGAGTAAGGCCGGAAGGATCTTCGATTTCAAGCGGATAAACGGCCATCAATGTAAGTTCCTGTAACTCTTCTGTGGCTGTTCCAAGCTGCGATGCGCAGCCTGATGTGATAAACAACAGAACGGCAGTAAGTATGAATGCGATGCGTCTCAATTTGGTGTCAGGCTTGTTTGGCAGGAAATCATTACATAGAAAAATCCCCTTCAGAGGTAAGTGAAGGGGATTTGTTTGGTACTTAGTAAGGTGATGTTAAAGTGGTTAATAAGCGAACTTTTTTAAACAGAGAACTCTGCTCATAAAATTTAACCACCCCCGGCCCCTCCTTGAGAAGGAGGAGAGAGTTCTTTTTCCGAACTGGTTTTATCTTGGAGCATAATTTTTCAGCTAAAAATTTAACCGGATTACTCGGAAAAATTCGGGTTGATGGTGGTATCTCCTGCCACGTTAAAGCGGGTGACGTCAACAAGCGAGTCATCATCATGTTCAAGCAGATTTACCACGAGATTCCTGGCTACGGGGATTGCGGCCTCTTCGATATCATCAGTGTCCACCTCTCCGGTTTCGTCAATGAAGAAGGTGAGGTTATCGCCGAATGTTACGGTTGATTCATCAAAGTCGATGATGCCGCCGCTTCGGATATCCATCACGGCATAACCTTCAACCATGATGGTAGAGTCGTCAAAGTCGAACTCGCCATTATCAAACACAAAGATGTAGAGGTTGCCGCGCACGGTTACTTCAGAATCATCCATGTCGATGTTCTCATCGCCGTCAGCTTCGAACTTGGAAAGGGTGATGACGAAATCTCCGCCCACATCAATAATCGCGTCATCCACGTCGATTTCACCGTTTCCATCCGCACCTTCTGGCCGGTGGTGAGTGAGGAAGAAGTTCTCGCCAACGGTAACTACCGATTCGCCGAACTCAAAATCTTCCACGCTGTTGATATCTATGGTTAAATTTCCGGCAATGGTGACCTCGGATGCGTCCAGGTCTACGATGCCGCCATCGGCCATCGTGATTTCAGCATAGCCGTCTACGATGAAGGTCGAGTCGTCAAAATCGAACTCGCCATTGTTTTCGGCAAAGATATAGAGATTTCCGCCAACGCTGATCACCGCATCATCAACATCGATGTTCTCGTCGCCATCGGGCTGATCTTTGGAAAGGCGTACGATAAAATCTCCGCCTATATTCACAACCGCATCATCCATGTCGATTTCACCGATTCCGTCGCCGTTATCCTGTCCCTCTTCCGGCCGATGGTGAGTCAGCTCAAAATTGCCTCCTATGTCGAGATTTACGTCGTTGAACTCAAAATCGCCAATGCTTACCATGTCAATTATAAAGTCGCCGTTGATGGTGATGTCCCTCGTAAAGTCGTCATCATCACCTTCGCCTTGTTCATCACGAAAACGGGGGTTGCCATCTTCACGTACGTGTACAAACAGGTTGTTCAGCTCCGGTACCACGATTTCGTAATCAGAGTTGCCATTATGAACTCGATGCTCCAGCGTTCCGGTAAGTGCGTAGGAGCCGGCGTCACCGTCCAACTCGATGTCATCGCCAATTACAAAGGTGTTGCCGTTATCCCGGAACAGCGCGCTGCCGCTGAAATCTGCGCTGAAATTGTTATACGCCTGCAGCACGTAACCGGGAGCATCGGAATTCACAAGATCGAGCGTCCCTTCACTTTTTTCCAGGTCAATATTATATGCCAAAAACCATGCATCCTGGTTTGCTCTAATGGTCTGGTCACCATCGGATACCATCTCAAGTCGCCAGACATCACGGGGATCATCATAATTCCACGAAACGGAACCGTTTACAGTGATGTCGCCGTTTGCAATCACATCACCGCCGGCATTCCCGGTAAAGACGACCGTGGTACCATTAAAAGTGACATTCTGTTCAAATACGATTTCCTGATCGGTATCAATCGTCAGGGTTATGTCGCCGAAGTTAGGGTCTTCTTCAAATATCGTCTGCTCGGTTAGGGTGATATCTTCTCCGTTGATATCATTATCACCATTTGTATCGATGATGTCCGGCTCTACACTATCCGAACAGGAAATGAATAAAATTAAAAGGGGAATAAGGAACCACTTACTTGCAAAACTCATAGGTTAATTTTATTGATTTAGGTAGCATGTATAGTGTAATCAATATCAAGTTTTATTGTTACGAAAATGTTAACCCAGGATGATCTTAGGTTTTCCCCCTTGCATAAGTGATTGCGTAACGGCGGAGTTTAAACGAAGGGAGAGTTTCGAAAATTGAAAAATAGTGTGTGCAACCGATCAACAGAGTACCATTCAAAAAACAAATGTAAGATGAGATTCTGAAGTATGCGAAGTTGATTTGAAGAAGATGCAACCCGATGAAGAGCACTGTAATTGACAGGCGATGTTACTTTTTATGATTGTCTTCTTCTTTTTCCTCTTTTGGACGATGTTCTCCCGGGCGTGTGTGTGAGGGCGGATCACTGGCGGGAAATGTCTGATCCAGTTCTTTGTCGAGGTCGTTTATGTTCCTGTCTTTTGATTTTTTGTCTTCCTTATCACTCATGGCTTGAAGGGATTAGATTACATGTTTAGGTATATCATCAACGTATAAGAAATCTGCTTCATTCGCCAATAGGTAGTATCAGGCTTTTAATCAATTTTCTGATCAGGGTGAGAGAGGTATTTATCAAAAAAAGCAGATTATTATAAAGAGTCGCGCTGTTTGCTAATATTCCGCTCTTATCTCTACATTTTAGTCAATGATCCCACAGCTTTAAATTATTTTGAAAGTTGTCGATAAAAGGAACAAATGCGTTCTTCAGGAAAGTGCAGGTAGTTTCGAAGAACAGAAAAACGACGTACTGTTTTGAAGGATAAAATCATTAAGAAGTTACATAAAAGGCATTCTCTCTCACAAAGCGAAATTGAGATCGTTTCAAATCTGCTTGCAGAGAAAGACACGAAAGAGCGCTCTGCGCTTTACAGTGCAGTGGCCAATAGCAGCATTATACTCGCCAAGTCAACTGATTTTTTGCAGGCACTTCACGAGGCATTTAAACTAATCGGGGAAGCAACGGGCGTAGACCGAATTTACTATTTTGAGAATCATGCCGACACGTCAACCGGAGCTATGCTGGCGAGTCAAAGAATTGAATGGGCACGAGATAGAGTAGAAGCTTTTATAGACAGTCCGGAATTACAAAACTTACCCTACACAATCTATGGCGATTTCTTTGACCCTCTCTTCGAAGAGCAGGAGGTTAACCTGATTGTTGAAGAGCTTAGCGATGGCCCGTTAAAGGAACTTTTACAGGTGCAGGATATAAAAACCCTGCTTGCACTTCCAATAAATGTACATGGTCACACACACGGGTTTATTGGATTTGACGAGTGCAAGTTTGAAAAAATATGGTCGGACGACGAAATATCGAGCTTGAAGATTTTATGTTCTCATATGTCGAATCTGGTTGAAAAGGAACATGTGCGAAAACAGCTCGCAAAAACGTACCGCCTCGCCCGCATAGGAACATGGCGAATGGACCTTCAAAACAATACGTTTTATTGGTCGCCAATCACCCGGGAAATCTTTGGCCTTCATGAGGATGAAGAAATTAGCCATGATACGGCTTACACCATGTTCGTTTACGAAAGTGATGTGAGGACGATACGAACTGCGATTGACAGAGCACTGGCCACCGGTGAGTCTTACGAAGAAGAATTTGAAATTCGAACCCGCGATGGTGAACGGAAGTGGATTCGCGACACCGGGCAGGTTGAGTTTTACGATGGTGAACCGGTATCTATACACGGAACCATTCAGGATATTGACGAACAGAAAAAGGCTACTTTAGAATCGGAAAAGAACAAGAAACTGCTCGATGCCATTACAAACCAGGCACAGGTTGCAATTTTTGTGCGGAGTAGCAGTGGTGAACAGCTCTTTGCAAACCGAGAGTGGAAAAAGTTATTTGGTTTTGAGAAAAAAAACGTGATTGGCAAAAACTTGTTCGAACTTTTCGACGAGGATGTTGCCTCTCATATTTCAAAAACAGATTCGGAAGTTTTAGAAAAAAACTCGCAGTACCTATACGAAGAAAAAGTGCTTACCAGCTTAGGTTACCGATATTTTATGGTGAATAAATTCCCTATAAAGGGCATTTCCGGAATGGAGGGTGCTGTGGGTGGTATTGGAACAGACATTACTGAAATCAAGGAAACCGAAGAAAGACTACAGCAAGCGGAGCAGAAGCTCAGAGATGTGGTTGAACACAGTACAAATCTATTTTACAGTCACGACTCAGATCACAATCTGGTCTATGTCAGCCCCCAGTCACATCATTTCTTTGGGGTGGGTCCCGGTGAGGCAAAACGAAAATGGACCGATTTCATAACCGATAACGCGGCAAATAAAATTGGTTATGAGTTTACAGAGAAGGCATTTCGTACCGGTAAGCCTCAACCGCCTTATGAACTGGAACTGAAACGTGAAGATGGGTCTACATTCTGGGCCGAGGTTAACGAAGCGCCTCTCGTTAAAGACGGTAAAACCGTGCTTATGACCGGTTCACTCACAGATATATCCGACCGCAAGAGGGTAGAAACCGAGATAAAAAAATCACTTAAAGAGAAGGAAACACTTCTTGCCGAAATTCATCACCGCGTGAAGAACAACCTCGCCGTTGTTGCCAGTATGATGCAGATGCAGGCGCACATTTCTGATGATGAGAGTTTATCAGACAGTCTGCTCGAAAGCGTGCTTCGAATCAAGTCGATGGCAAATATTCATGAGCAGCTGTACAAATCGCAGGATTTTGCTGAGATCAACTTTTCCAAAAACGTAAAAGACCTTATAGACAGTGTCATAAATACCATGCAGTACAGCACAGAGGTCGCGACTCATTACGACTGTGACCAGGTTCATTTAAGTGTAAACCAGGCAATACCAAGTTCGCTTATCGTAAATGAAGTTGCCACAAATGCAATAAAACACGCATTCAACGGAAGAGACATGGGCAGCCTGGAAGTAGTATTGAAGGAGTCTGAGAACGGTTTGATTCACCTGAGCATCAAAGATGACGGAATTGGCTTGCCTGAGGATTTTGAAGCAGAAAACAGCACCACTCTGGGAATGCAGCTTGTAAAAACTCTCTCAGAACAGCTTGAGGGAAATTTCGGATACCATTCTGATGAAAACGGGTGCAGTTTTACGTTGGAGTTTAACAGGGGTTTAAACCATTCTGCTGAAGAACTCGTGTTTGGGTCGTAATCTCAATGCAGGCAGATCTTACACCGGGTATACTGCCGGCATTTTTACACTGACTCGATTGGCTTATGAGGCGGGTTCGTTCTATCAGTAACGTTCTGATTTATCCTATTTTTTAGGGCTCAAATGGTTATGGTATCCACAGAAGCCCTTATTGTAAATATATTTACACCGAAAGCTATCCGGGAAATGCGCACGCATAGTGAACTGAACTTCAATTCCGCGACTGATAGTAACCGGGCCCTTTCACAAATCTCCCAGGTTTTTCTCCTGTATGCTCTCCGTGTTTCAGTACTAAGATGCCGTTCACAAGTACGTGTTCAACTCCGGTAGCGTACTGATGCGGTTCTTCGTAAGAGGCATGGTCGGCGATGCTATGTGGATCGAACACAACTACATCTGCATAATATCCCGGCTTGAGCAGCCCCCGTTTCTTAAGTTTAAGATTTTTAGCCGGCAACCCGGTAAGTCGATATACGGCCTCCTCCAGAGAAATGAGGTCAATCTCTCTCACGTAATGGCCCAATAGCCGGGCAAAATTGCCCCATGCACGTGGATGCATTCTCCGATTCAGTACATCTCCCTCGGCTGCAAAGGTGCCGCCATCCGATCCAAAACTCATCCATGGAAGCTGAATTTGACGCTGCACATTCTCTTCACTCATCAGCTGCCAGATGGCGCTAATTCGGTTATTGTCTTCAATAGTAAGATCGATGGCGGTCTCAATTTCATCCATACCTCGTTCTTCAGCAACTTCGGCGAGAGTCATTCCAACATACTGCTGCAGCTCTTCCGTCCGAAATCCAAGCAGCAGAATACCCTCACCACCACCGGCCATCAGGTAGAAGTTTTCCCAATCCCGGGTTTGCGTTGCAATTTCACGGGCAATACGACTCCGTGTTTCCGGGTCGCGGAGCCTTTCAACCCATGCACAGTGGCCGCCTTCCTGGCTCCAGGGTGGAAACATTGCGGCAAGACTCGTTCCCGCTGCATCGTAGGTGTACATGTTCGCAGTAACTTCTTGGCCTTTACTATGTGCCTGATTTACCAATTCTACTACATCATCAAGCTTGTGCCAGTTTTCGCGGCCGGCAGCTTTCAGATGATGTATTTCGGCATGAACCCCGGCTTCCCTTCCGATTTTGATCAGCTCTTCTACCGACTCTACAAGAAGGTTGCCCTCGCTTCTGATATGTGAAATATACATGCCGTCATATTCGCCAACTGCTTTAGATAGCTCTATAAGCTCATCGGTTGATGCGTAGAACGCAGGAGCATAGATCAGGGAGGTTCCCAGTCCCATGGCTCCCTCTCTCATAGCTTCGCGGGTGAGGGCAATCATGTTCTGCAACTCCTCATCAGTCGGGGGACGATCATCATATCCCACCTCGTGGATTCGCAGGGTTGTTGCTCCAACGAATGATCCGATATTGGTGGAAACTCCGTTTTTCTCCATCCAGTCGAGTCCTTCACCAAGTGTGCGCCAGCGGTGAGTATCCGGATTTTCGCCCCACCGGTCGATACGCATGCGTTCATTTAATGGGCCAATTGATAAGCCTTCTCCAAAAAGCTCAAGCGTTACCCCCTGCTTGATACCGCTCACCGATCGACCGTCGCTCATCAGCGGTCCGGCACCCCAGCTTAGCATATTGATGAAACCAGGAGTAACGGCCAGTCCTTCGGCGTTAATAACTGTTTGGGCTCCGCTGCGATTATGGATGCTGCCGATAGTTGCTATTTTTCCGTCCCTGATACCAATATCTGCTTCAGTAGGCGCAGAACCGGTGCCATCGTACACAATACCGTTGATGATAACGATGTCATACGATTCGGGACTGCATGAAAGGATAAATGCAACGGATGAAACAATAAAAAACGATAAGAGCTTGCGTACCATGTCTATGAGTGATCCCGTGATAACATGCGCATTTCTAAGAATGCATTTCTCCCAATGTACCCAACGCAGTGTGTTAAAAGTGTAAAACTTTTTTTAAAGAATTAAATTGGGTTTTTCGCGGGATATATAAATCTTGATTTGGTAATTCTTTGGATGATCAGTTCCGGGAAATCTTAAAAGACTGTTTTTGATAATCTTCTTTACACTTATTACGTTATAGAGTTAGGCACAAATCAAAAAATATGAGTTTACGGATAAATGAAATAGATCCGTTCTCATCTTGCCCGCTTTGGTTCTCTTCTTTGTTGTCCAAAGCGACTAATCATAACCAGTAATAAATTTTTTCAGATATGCCCAAATGCGAAATATACGAGGATGTAAAAGGAGAATGGAGATGGCGCCGAACCACAAAAGACGGTGAAATTCTCGAATTCTCAAAACAGGGTTTTGAATCCAAAGAGGAGTGTGAAAAGAACGGAAAAGAAGAAGGTACCTGTACCAGCTTCCGTCTTTCCGTCTGAGACCAACCCTCGGTTAATTTGACCGCATCAGGAAATTCCGGAAAAGATCACTTTTCTGACGTAAGATATGATTCTGCAATAGCTGTAAAGTGAGCCGGCTTGTCGAGAAATGCATAGTGGCCTGCGCCATCAATCACAATCAGGGCACTGTTCTTTAAACCGGTGTCCATTCTTTCCCCCTGATCGAGGGTAGTGGAGGCATCATCTCTGCCCCAGATTAGTAAAACTTCGTGATCAATCTGCGCAAGCAGCGGGTCGAGATACTCGGTTACTGACTTTACGAAGGTTTCCCGCATTACCCCGCTTAGCTGCTGATAGTCGGAGGACCCCAGTTTTTTCCATAGGGTCGTATTTCGCAGCCGGTTTAGTCCCTTTTCCCGGGAAGCTTCTGGAAGCAGCGAAAATGGAAATTTCAGTGTTTTGGCCGTGTATTTTTTGAAATAGAACGAGAGCTTCCGCTTTGGCTTAAGTCCGGCCGCACCGGTGAAAATAACTTTATCGATGGATTTAGCCTCGTCACTGGTAAGCAGCTTCAGGGCTACTCTGCCTCCGTACGAATGCACCAACAGATCGTAAGAGTTGTCTTTAAAAAATTCTTTGGTAAATGCTTTTACGGCTCCGGCATAATCGTCCACTGCCCACGGTTCAGATGGCTCCGGTGATTGTCCAAAACCGGGAAAATCGATCATATAGCATGTCCTGAGCCTGCCAAGTTTTTCGGCAAGGGGCGTCATTACGGCGGAGCTGCTCCCCCAGCCGTGCAATATCAGCAGTGGTTTGCCGGATCCGGTTTTGTACCATGCTAACTTGCCGGATCCGTAATCAAAAAAAGTTGGGGTCATTTGCCAGAAATTCTGTAAGGGTATCCAATTTTTTGGTTCTTACAAGATAAGGGAATTGTTTATTTCCTCACGATGCATTGATAATAAAACGGGGAGAACATACATGATTAAGAGAAAACTTTTCTTTTGGATCGACAGGCTCGAAATTTCAAGGGCAGAGCGTATTGCCGTTGTGCTTTTGATGATTTGCACAGTAGTAACCACGTCTATCTTCCTCTTCTGGGAGCCAAAGCCGAATTACGATCCCGCGCATTATGCGAAACTGGAGCGGGTTTTTGAAGAGAGAAGCCGAATGGCTGAAAGCGAGCGAAATGAAATCCTGGCCCGATATAATCCTGTTTCTATCACAAAAGATGTCGCGGCCACTGAGAATGGTGCGTTGGCAGGGGCTGCCGGTACGGCTGAGCCGATTCGAATAAATATTAATACCGCCTCGAGTCAAGATCTTCAAAAACTTCCGGGAATCGGTCCTGCATACGCGCAGCGGATTATTGAATGGAGAGAAGAAAATGGACTGTTCACCTCTCCGGAACAGCTGCTCGAAATAAGAGGCATCGGCGAACGGCGTCTGGAGCAAATCAGGCCGCTAATTATACTTTCTGAGGACGAAACAGATGATGAAAAGTCTGACGGCGAAAATGCAAATAGAGCCAAAAACCCCGGAGATGCCGGCTGAGGTTGTAAAGAGATTTCGGCACGATCGTTGACTTTCATACGTTTCAAAAATTCACCCAGCCTGTGATCTTGCACCTGAAAACCGAAAAGGCTACGTTCTCTTCATGATTCTTAATTCAGACATTCTTACCCAGCTCGCTCCGCTCGAAATGAAAGCGCGTAATATCGTGGAGGGGTTCATTTCAGGACTTCACCGAAGCCCCTATCACGGATTCAGTGTTGAGTTTGCCGAGCATAAACCTTATAACCAGGGCGACGATTTCAAGCATATCGACTGGAAAGTGTATGGCAAAACCGAGCGTTTTTATGTGAAGCGCTATGAGGCAGAGACCAATCTCAGGGCGCATGTGGTGCTTGACGTAAGCAGCTCTATGTATTTCAGGCATTTCGCGGAGTGGAGCAAGCTCAGGTATTCGATTCATCTTGCGGCTTCGCTGATGTATATGCTTCACCGGCAGCGAGACGCATGCGGGCTGGTACTGTTTGATGAACATGTGAGTGAAGAGTTTCCGGCAAAATCTTCATATAGTCATTTAAGGTTGTTATTCAGTGTGCTCGAAAACCAGCTGAAAGAGGAACAGAAAATGGCAGAACAACAGAGGGCATCTGCTTCAGCCGGGGCTTTACATCAGCTTGCCGAAAACCTGAAAAAGCGCAGCCTTGTTATTATTCTAACGGATCTTTTCGAGAACGTTGAGAATCACGATGCACTTCTGTCTGCACTTAGGCACTTGCGGCACCAAAGGCACGAAGTTCTTCTTTTTAATGTGCTGGAGCATAAAAGTGAACGTGAGCTGGATTTTCCTGATGGTAAATTTCTTTTCGAGGATATGGAAACGGGGGCCGAAATGGAGGTGGTACCTGCACAGGTAAAAAACGATTACCGGAAAAAAGTTGCGGAACACACTACAAGGTTTAAAATTGCCTGCAATGAAGCCCGTGTAGATTTTGAGGAGATCGATACCATGAGCCCTTTCGATCTGGCGCTGCTGGCTTACCTCAATAAAAGAAAAAAGCTTGGATAGATCTCGCTGGTAGGTTCAGTCGTTATGTTCAGTGTGAAGAGCTTAAACAGCCGTTAATAAACCGCCGGTAAGCGGTTACGTAACCTTGACCTTACGCAGCACTTTATTTAATACCCAAGGGGATAGCCTCTTGAGATATACAGCCATTAATTCTGAACCGCCAATGAAGATCTCTTCCTTTTTGCGGGCCAATTGTGGAATCAGTTTCTTGGCAAATTCTTCGGCCGACATTGCGTTGGCCTGCGCATCTTCCATCTTGTTGTGCCTGCCTCCGTCAGCGGTAAGCGCATTTATGGTGACATTTGTTTTTACAAAACCCGGGCACACAAGTGTTACATCGATGCCATGCTCATACATTTCCTGCCGCAGACAATCGAACCAGCCATGCAGCGCATGTTTCGATGCTGCATAAGCAGAGCGGTGTTTAGTGCCGATTTTGCCCATCACACTGCTCACAACCACAACATGACCGGAGTTTTGTTCAACCATATGCGGTAACACAGCTTTTGTAAGTGCTACCGTGCCGAAATAATTGACCTCCATTACTCTGCGTATTGTATCCATATCCGAATCAATGGCATACGCGCGCTGGCTGATGCCGCCGTTGTTGATCAGCATATCAATGGAACCGAAGAATTCAAGTGCCTGGTCGGTTTTTGCAGGCATAGCATCCTGATCTGAAAGATCGAGAGGCAGAATCTTCACGGTATCCTCTGCATTTTCACAGCTCTCTTTTACCCGTTCCAGTTCTTCCACCCTGCGAGCTGATAGAATTAAGTGTGCTCCTTTTTTGTTAAATTCGTACGCAATTGCCTCACCGATTCCGGATGAAGCACCGGTGATCCAGATTGTTTTTTTTTGCAGGCTCATGGTTGATCAGGTTGTTCGGAAGTATTCGAAGGTGATAAATGCACACACTTGGTGAGGTGTTCTACTAAAGGTCAGCAACAGACAAAAGAAAGCCAAAATAATTTTACATAGCATTATGATGCCAAAGCATACCATTCTGTTGGTAGAGGATGAAACAGAACCTGCAGAAATGCTAGCCAGTTTCCTTGAAATGAACGATTACGTGGTATTACTTGCCAATGATGGAAAGAAAGCCATTGACATGATCGATCAGAGAGCTAGCGATATTCATCTAGCCGTTTTAGATATCATGGTGCCGCATGTGGATGGGAAGGAAATATGCCGCGTAATACGTAAACATCCTGTTCTTGGAGACATCCCGGTGATATTTCTGACTGCACGTGATAAGGAAAAAGATGAAATAGAGGGTCTGGAACTCGGTGCCGATGATTACATTTCCAAACCTGCCAGTCTGAAATTAGTGAAAGCACGAATCGATACCTTGCTGAGGCGGCAGCGGCCTCAAACAAGTAAGTGGATTCAATACGGTGATCTGTTTTTGGACACTACGGGAAAAGACCTCTATTTAAAAGACAGCCGCATCGATCTCACATCCACCGAATATTCACTTATTGAACTTTTCTTTCAAAATCCGAAACGTGTTTACACGCGTCAGGAAATTCTTGAACACATTGGCGGCGACGATCGCTTCGTGTTTGACCGAACTGTAGATGTACACGTAAAAAATCTGCGACTCAAGCTTGGAGAAGCTGCAGACGTGATTAAAACGTATCGGGGTATGGGGTATGGCATGAACAGGGATCAGAAGAGTGTATGAGCATCAGAGCGAAACTTGCCTGGACATTTATACTGCTTCTGATTTTTGGAATAACGGCTATCAGCAGCTACTCGATCGTTTTTATCAGGAATTTTTTGCTTGAAGAGGGAGAAAAACAGATTCTCAACGATACAGAATGGCTTGCCATAACCATTCAAAATCTCCGTATTGATGAAGGTTTTGAAACCAACTTAAACGAGGCGGCGAGAACATCAGGATACAGAATTTCTGTGTATGATGATGAAGGCAGGCTCTTTGCCGAAGTGCCTTATCACGCTCAGATGGAGGCCATGGAACAGTTGTATCCGGCTATTAGAGATAGACTTGCAGAAACAGATGAAATCAAGCTGGATAATGAATCGGAAAGTAACCGCATCAGGGCATATTCGATGATTGATGCAGATTACAATCCCATTCGGTACCTGCAAGTAAGTATATTGAAAGATCAGATTTATGAGCCGATAAAAACCATTCGCTGGATAATTTACACAGGCATGTTCATCTCTATTGGCCTGGTAGTTCTGGTAAGTATTCTTTTTTCCCGGTACATCTCTCGACCCATTCTCCAGCTCGAATCTGCAGCCAGAGACATTGCGGGCGGAAATGTGGATCGAACGCTTAACCTTGACAGAAGGGACGAGTTTGGAGACCTCGCCACCTCTTTGAACAAAATGGCAGAAAGGTTTCGTAAAGATAATCTTGAGATCAAGAAGATGTACGATAAGCAGGGACAATTTTTTGCCGATATCACGCACGAAATCCGAAATCCCCTTCACACTATTTCCGGATCGCTCGAAATGCTTCAATTGAAAGAGTTGGATCCGAAAAAAAGCGAGCACTATCTACTGACTGCAGTACGCCAAACAGAGCGCATAAGCCGACTCTTTAAGGATCTCGTTACCCTCCAAAGGTATGATTCAGATTCGTATTTCATTGAAAAACAAGTTTTTGATCTTAGTACCATTTTGAGTCAGGTGATTGATCTTTACAGACCTGAAGCAGAAAGAAAAGGCATCGAGCTGGTTTATAAGAAGCGCAGCCAATATGTAATCGGCGATCCGGGCAAAATTGAGCAGGTCATCGACAACCTTCTCTCAAATGCAGTGAAGTATACTGTAGAGGGAACAATTCAAGTGGATGTGACAGTGAGTGAGCCCGATGGAGATGTCACAGTCTCAGTTAAGGATACCGGAATAGGTATTTCGGGAGAACACCTTGAAAGGCTGTTCGACCGTTTTTACAGGACTGATAAAGCGCGTTCAAGAGATAAGGGAGGTACAGGACTGGGACTGGCTGTAGTAAAAAGTATTCTCAGTGCTCATGGGTCAGATATCGATGTCCGGAGCACACCTTCTAAAGGTTCAGAATTTACCTTCAGGCTGCCGAAAGGGTGATGTATCGCTTGTAAAGCAATCCCGCTAATACGCCCCCCACTAGCGGCGAAAAGAGATATATGGGAAGATAAAAGTATGCTTGTCCGTTATTTATGTAATCAATCAAAATGAATGCTGTTGAAAATGCTGGATTCAGCCCCGTGCTGCTTAGCGGCTCTGTGATGAAATAACATCCGGCAAATGTGAGGCCAATTATCAATCCGTAGATTGGATTCTTTCGTCTTTTGAGCGGATACATTACAAAGAGGAATACAAGAACAAAAAGAAAAGAGAACACCAGTTCCAATGTTGCAAATTCGAAGGCGCCAAGAGAAGCGGACGGCTGTTGATTATGGCTGATTCCCAAAATCCACCATACAAAAAAGGCACCTGCAATCGCTCCGGCTGCATGGGCCAGCAAATTGGTGGTGAGATGACGTGTGCTGATGTCGTCGGTTATCCATGCAGCAAGCGTAACAGCCGGATTAAAATGTGCGCCGGAAAATCCGGAAAACAAGTACACGAGCGCAACGAGTAAGAGTCCGGCCGCGAGAGGATTGGAAGAAATTCCAACTGCAATAGTGATGAAAAACATTCCGATAAATTCGGCATGAAGTTTGAGCATGTTGTAGAGACGATGAGAAATTGCTATAGCTTCGAATCTACCTTTTGTGATGCCTATAATGCAAGTATATATCAAAATTCGCTGTATAAACTGAGAAAGGCATTCGATAATGGTATAAATACCTGTGTCCTAATTGTCTGCAACTGTTCCATATGGCGATAAATTGGTGCCTCGAAAGAAGGATTTTTGCCCTTCCAAACAAATTGTTTATTAATGGTTTGCAAAGTCTTTGGCCATGATTTCGGGTTATGGGGTCTTCACGAATGCTTCACAAAAAAACAGTTTCTTTATCGATCGTAGAAACCTAAAGTGGCTAAATCTTTCAATCAATCGGCATGCGAATAGGAATTGTACTGATGAATCTCGGCGGCCCCACGCACGAGGACAATGTTCGAATCTTTCTTAAAAACCTTTTCAGCGACGAAGATATTATCAAGCTGGGAGGCGGTATCACGCAAAAGGCTTTTGCAAATATTATTTCCAAATTCAGGGCGCCGAATGTAGCTAAAGACTACAAGGAAATTAACGGATGCCCGAAAGGCTGTACGGGGAGCAAACACTGCTTTAACCGTCAGAACAAGGTGGTATCCGACTGTTGTTCGCCTATCAATGGACTAACCGAAGCGCAGCGACGTGGGCTTGAAAGGTATTTTAAAAATATTCTGCCCGACCATGAGGTGAAAGTTTACACTTGTATGCGTTATTGGCTGCCATTTGCTGATCAGGTAATGGACGATATGGTTGAAGATGGAATCACCCACACGGTACTGATGCCGCTTTATCCGCAGTTTTCATGGACAACCACCGGGAGCAGCTTCCGCGACTGGGAAAATGTTCTGCAGGAAAAATTCCCCGAAGGTAACAAACCGTGGAAGGAATTTCATGTGAAGAACTACTATCTCAATGAAAGCTATCTTTCTGCCATCAACAATCGGATTGATGAGGCATTGGCCGATATGGATGAAGACACCCAAAAGAAAACGCATTTTATTTTCAGTGCCCACGGTACTCCTCTTCTTGAAGTGCGAAGCGGTGACCCATACACGGTAGAAATCAAGGAAACCATGGAGGCCGTAATGGCCCGGCGTGAGCACAAAAACCCTTACTGGCTCAGCTTTCAGTCGCGCGTTGGTCCTCAAAAATGGACTCAGCCAAATACTGAGGAACTTGTGGAAAGGCATCTGGAATATGGAATCAAAAACTTTTTGATGGTTCCGATTGCATTTGTCACAGATCATATCGAAACTTTATACGAGTTGGGTGTAGAGCTCGTTGAGGATATGGAGGAGGAAGGCTACGAATTTGAAAACTATAAAGTGATGGACGGCCTGAATGATCATCCAGGCTATTTAAGAGCTTTGGCTGAAGAGGCGCTTAATTGTCTCAGACATGAAGTACCCTCTGATTCCATACACTGGGATTCAGCCGATACCAACATTGAAAACAAGAAAAGTACAAGAAAAGCAGTTACTGCATAGGGATGGTTCATCCGAAAGTACAGGATTTTACGGTGATAGGGATAAACCACTGGGAGGCCCCGGTGGAGGTACGCGAGAAATTCAGCCTCGGTTCACACGGCAGAGACTTGCTGATTGATGGTGCGCGTCGTGAAGGCATTGAAAGCCTCTTCTTGATCTCAACCTGTAACAGAACGGAAATTTTTGCTCAGGGTGCTTCTACCCGCGAGCTTATTCGCTTGCTTACCACCTACTCTAACGGTACGCTCGATGAATTTCACAGGTTTGGATTCGAGAGAGAGGGAGAAAGAGCGGTTCGGCACCTGTTTAAAGTTGCTACAGGTCTCGATTCTCAGATTCTCGGTGATTTGCAGATCGTGAAGCAAGTAAAAGAGGGATATGAATATTCTGCGTCTGAAAATATGATTTCAGGCGAATTCCATCGACTGATGCAGCATGTGTTTCGCGCGCACAAACGCTCGCGGAATGAAACTTCACTCGGCCAGGGAGCGGCAACCGTTGCGTATGCAGCCGTCCAGTTTGCACTTAAAACATTCGACAACCTCATTTACAAAAATATTCTGCTGGTTGGCACCGGCAAAATTGGCAAGGTAACCTGTAAGAACCTTGTGAATCTTGGTGCCAGCAAACTCACACTCATAAACCGAACGCGCGATCGGGCAGAATTCGTGGCGGGCAAGTTTAATCTTCAGGTTGCCGATATGGCTAAACTGCCCGAGCAAATAGCCGAGTCCGACCTTGTGATTGTTGCTACCGGAGCCAATGAACCGGTAATACGCCCTGAACACATGCAGGCTTCCATGGAGAATCCCAGGTTCAAAGTAATGCTCGATCTGTCCGTGCCCCGCAATATTGATCCGAAAGTGGCGGCTCTTGATTTTGTTGACGTTGCCAACATGGATATGCTTGGCGATGTTACCAATGAGGCGTACAAGAAACGTGAAAAAGAAGTGCCGGCCGTAAAAAAAATCATTGAAGATGAATTCGCAGGTTACAAGCTCTGGCTGAATGAGCAGCGGGTGGTACCCACCATCAAAGCGCTGACTCAGAAATTTGAAAATATCCGCGATGATGAGCTCGATTTCTTCAGGAACAAGATATCGGCAGATGATTACGAAAAAGTTGAAAACCTCACACGGCGCATTGTGAATAAAATTGCCGCATATAGCATTGAGCATCTGAGGGATCATCACCACTCAGATGAAGTTGCTGAAATGGTTTCCAAAATGTTTAAGCTGGAAGCCAAAAACGGGCATGACTAAACCCATCCGAATCGGTACTCGCGACAGCGAACTGGCCACCTGGCAGGCCCGACAGGTTGAAGAGCAGCTGAAGAAATTTGGCCATAAAACGGAGATCGTTTTTGTAAAATCGGAGGGGGATCTGGATCTTACAACTCCACTCACCGAAATGGGAGGCAAAGGCGTATTTACCAAGGCTCTTGATGATGCACTTCTTGACAAACGTATTGATGCAGCTGTCCACTCTTTTAAAGACCTTCCAACCGAAAATCCACTGCCGTTGGTAGTGTCCGCAGTGATGGAGCGGGAAGATCCCCGCGATGCGCTTGTGGCACCCGAAGGATCAGGATTTCTGAATGATGAAACTCTGAAGGCTGTGATTGCCACCAGCAGTAATCGGCGTAAAGCCCAGTGGCTGCACCGATTCCCGAACCATGAAATTACCAACATTCGGGGCAATGTGAATACGCGCCTAAGAAAGGTGAACGAAAACGGCTGGAACGGGGCAATCTTTGCCGCGGCCGGACTGAAACGGATCAACCTGGATCACAACATTTCCGAATATCTCGACTGGATGGTTCCGGCACCGGCACAGGGCGCCATGGCGGTGATGGTTCGCGAAGATGAAAGCGAAATGATTAAAATCACCTCAAACCTGAATCACCCCGAAACCGAACTCTGCACAAGGCTGGAGCGGGAACTGCTTAATGAAATGGAAGCCGGTTGCAGCGCCCCCGTGGGCGCCTATGCCTGGATCGAAGGTGAGAAGGTGATTCTGCACGCGGTAGCCCTCAAAATAAACGGCTCACTGCAATACGATATTGAAATGACAGCGCCTGTAAACCAGGCCGGAGGCCTCGGCCGCGAAGCCGCCCGCAAGCTGCTTGCGCAGGGTGCGGATAAGCTGGTTGAGGATTTAAGAAAGCATTAAAGTTTAGTCCCCCCTTGGAAAGGGGAAGGAAATCCCCTCTCGAGAGGGGACCGGTTTGAGATAGATCGCGAAGCGATGCTATCGAAAAGCAGGGGTGTGTCGAACAGGGGATCGTGCCTGCAAAGGGAACACACCCCTTAAACTCAGGAATCACGCTTCGCGTTTTCCTTCATTTATGTCCCCTCTCAAGAGGGGATACATCAAAAAACCTCAATGCCCGAAACCCGGAACATACTCGTTACCCGCGAGCTCAGCGATGAACAGCTCGATTTTGCGGAAAGCCTTGGCCTGAAGGTTACCATTGAACCGGCCATCACGATCGTGTTCCGGAATGACTGGCTGTCGGTTCAGAGTGTAGTGGAAAGCCCGGGACCGATTGTGTCGGCGTTTACAAGTCGTAATGGCGTGGAGGGGTTTCTAAGGTTTAAGCAGGCCGGCGTTGAGTTTCCGGAAGACATGAAGATCTACGCCGTTGGAGGCAAGACCGCTGAGGTGCTTGAATCAGCCGGTTTTGACAATGTGAAAGCTCCGCTGCAGCAGGATGGAGTTGGCCTGGCGCACCTCATCATTGATGATTTTCTGCGAAGCCCGGAGCTGAAAGATGCCATCGTGGTGCATTTTTGCGGCAACCGCCGGCGTGATGAACTCCGGCACTATCTTGCAGAATCGGAAAAACCGGTGAAAGACATCGTGGTTTACAAAACCGAACTGAACGAGATGCAGATTCCCGAGGGCCGTTTTGATGCGATCCTGTTTTACAGCCCGAGTGCCGTACAGGCTTTCCGCAACAGCGGTGGGTTTAAAGGCGGCGATTTACCGGAACTCTTTGCCATCGGTAACACAACGGCCGAAGAACTCAGCATTGAATCGGGAAAACCTATCCACGCATCTCCAGAACCGGATACGGAGGTTTTTTTGAAGTTTGTTGCCCGGTTTTTGGGATTGAGTAGTCGGAGTTCTGATAAGAAGTGTCCCCCTTTGAAGGGGGCAATGGGGGATGACCAACAGGAGCAATAGCACTGGATGAGTTTGAATTCAGATTAACATCCCGCAGGTCATCCCCTCCCGAGAATTCGGGACTGAACGCTCAATTGTCCTGCCCCCTTCAAAGGGGGACTCTACCTCAACACCCAAAAAATCATCAATAACAAATAATCAATAATAAATCATTACATGCCCCACAACTTCCCAGAACTTAAAAACGACCTCTTCCTTCGCGCGCTGCGCGGTGAGGAGGTGGAGCGTCCGCCGGTGTGGATGATGCGCCAGGCAGGGCGATACCTGCCTCAGTACATGGTGCTTCGGAAAAAGTACACCTTTTTTGAGCGGGTTGAGACACCCGAGCTGGCGTGCGAAATCACCATCCAACCGATTGATGAGCTGGAACCGGATGCGGCGATCATTTTCTCCGATATCCTGACGGTGCCACAGGCGCTTAATATCGATGTGCAGATGATTCCGGGTAAGGGTCCTGTGATGGGCAATCCCATCAAGACGGTGGATGATGCTTTCGCCATCCTGGCCGAGGATATTCCCGGAAAACTGCACTATGTGATGGATGCCCTCACGCTGACCCGCAAGGAACTGAACGGCCGGGTGCCGCTGATCGGTTTTGCCGGCGCGCCGTGGACGCTTTTCTGCTACATGGTACAGGGCGAGGGCTCCAAGAATTTCGACAAAGCAAAGGCATTCCTCTTCCAGCATCCCGATGCTTCGCGTCATGTGATGAAGGAGCTGACCAAAGCCACCATCGACTACCTGCAGGCGCAGGTGGAAGCTGGAGCGCAGGCGGTGCAGGTGTTCGATTCGTGGTCAGGGCTGCTAAGCGTCGACGACTTCAATGAATGGGCGATGCCATACCTGATGGAGATCGTGCAGTCGGTAAAAGATGTGCCGGTGATTCTGTTTGCCAAAGGGTCGTGGTACGCGCTGGAGCGGCTGGCATACAAAAGCGGTGCTGCAGCCCTGGGTCTCGACTGGACCACATCGCCCGAGTTCGCACGCGAAAAAACCCGGAACTCCATCACCCTGCAGGGGAATTTCGATCCCACGCATCTGCTCGCGCCGATTCCCGAAATCAAAAAGCAGACAAAGCGGATGATTGACCGGTTCGGCGTTCAGCGCTACGTAGCCAACCTGGGCCACGGCAT
>PWWL01000054.1 GCA_003561515.1 Balneolaceae bacterium | reverse complement strand
TGCCCCTCTGGGCATCTATTGTTTCAAGCCGTCCAAGGTAAACTCTGTCGTTCGGCCTAAGTGTTACCATCTGTCCATCTTGATCTCGCAGATAAACAGCACTGGGAGTCATTCCAATCAATCGGCTGTTATCGACCTCAACAAGATTATCCACATTTGGATCCGGAGTAAGGATAAGCGGAAAGAACGGATTGTGCACGGATGCCACGGCACGAGTGGAAATACCGGGCGTACGGTCAAGATTGAAGATTCTTTGGCTGTCGTACTTGCTCTGTAAGTTAAAGTTGAAATTTACAACTTGAAACTCGCCGGGTGAGCCAAGGGGTGAAATAGTAACATCATTAATTTTCTGAACAGGTTCACTGTTTTCGATCGCGTTTACAAAACGCATCAAACCCGAATATGTACCGATTCCTGAAACCTCAGAGCTGATGATACCGTAATCAGCAGTGACAGATGAGTCTCTGAAGACATAACTAAAATCTAAGTCCGACATGCGGTTAAGCAGAGACAGAAACCTGAAAACCTCATCGGGGTTATTATTTCTGAATATCGACTTGTCGTAATTTTCTATAAAGTCACGCGATTGTTCATACTGTTCACGTAACATCGGCACCATATCGGCGGTCTGCGAGTCCTGATTCAGCTGGTTTTCAAGATTTACAACCCGGACTTCAAGCTCTTCAATCTCAGCTTTTTGAAAGTAATGCATGTAAGCATAGCCGGCTCCATAAATCAGGATTAGTGCAAGGAGAAGAAGCAGTGTATTTCGGATGGCGTACGACATATTCTATCTCCTTTAGTTTAGTAATTCATCAATTTCACGTGAACTACCGGGGGTAAATTCACCTTCATCTTCCACAACCTGCCTGATCATCATGTTGAAGTAAAAGACATCACGTTCCCTGATCTCTTCCCTTCTCACCGATAGCAGTGTCACTGTCGGAAACTGATTTGCAAGCTGTGGTATTCTTTCCCGCGTAAGCGAGTATCCGTCTACCATCAGTACATCATTATTTTGCCTGAACGAGTTAATCCAGATCCCGCCAACCTGCTCAACTGCCTGATTGAAGCGGTCCATCGTCACTGTCCAGCGAATATTGTCCCTGCTCAGTTCGGTGAGAAGTTCCAATTGGCCCTGCAGCTCATCAAGCTGCGCTGTTAGTAACTCCGACTCTTGCACAAGAGGCTGAAGCTCAGTGATTGCAGCCTGAGATCGATTTGCCTGTGCCTGAAGCTGCTCAATTTCGGCCGCATTTTGTTGATAAAAATAGTTCAGTACAACCGGGCTCAAACCAACCAGAATCAACAAAACAATTCCATGCCACTGAAGCTTGAATAACTTCTGTTTGTCATCGATGTAGTCGGGAAGAAATGAAATCTTGGGGTATTTGCCATTGCCTATGCCTGCTGCAGTTGCAGCAATACCAATAGCCGTTGTGAATGCCGGAAGAAGTTCTTCTACTGATTCCTCATAGGAAAACAAATCAGGGTTGAATTGAAAGTCTTCGCATCCAAGATCAGGAAAATTAGTACGGAAAAAGTCCGTAGCCTTTTCTCCCACGTTGTTATTGAACAATACCAGCCTGTCTACACCTGGAATTTCACCAGTATCTAACTGGAAAAGAATTTTTGAAAAGATGGTGTTGAGGAAATTCTTATTCGATGTGCCCTCATTTATAACAGGCGACACCTGAAGAACCTCATGTCCCTGCATGAATACCATTCGACATTTTTTTGGGCCAAACTGAATCAGGCCTGTAATTTGTCCTTCCTGGTTTTCATAATGATTTCTATAGAGGCCGATCATCGCAACCTCATCCGGCACCACATCATTGATGTAATAATTCCGTTCAAACAAATCCAGTGTTCGATTGACCAATCCAAGAGTTGGTGATTCATCGTCGATAGATGCAATCAACAGAGATCCGTTATCGCGAATGAAGTAGTCATAAAAATCTGGGGAGGGGGCTGTACCGTAAATAGCGTGAAGCTTTTCCTGTACGTTATCTTCTACTTCTTTCTTTTTTAACTCATTGAAGTTCGTGTTTTTTATGATCTGGAATATTGTCCCACCACTCTCAATGTTGAGCCCCAAAACGACCTTCTTTTTACTGAAATCGTCGAGATAGCGAACAAGGAGCTCCATGTTGTTACGAGGCTCTGATGCCTCCTCTACAAGATCTGTCTCGCCAAAAGCGTCGTCCGGTTCATCTTCAATACTACTTAGATCAATTTCCTCGAGTTCACTGCTGGCATCGTCGTCATCCAAATCATCGAAGCCAAATATCGAATCGGTATCTTCCTCAGTAAAAACATCTTCCGAAGAAACAGGTTCATCGATAAACGCTTTTTCTTTTTGCCTGATAGGTTCAACAAGCTTCAACTTATCCAGACGGATGAGCTGCAAACCTTTTTTGTTTGGTCTTACCCTGGCAATTTTTAAAAAATCGCCCTCCAGGCTTAACCCGATAAATTCACGAGATGTAAGCATGTGACAGAGATTAATCTAACTCTTCAAAGAGCTGTTCGATCCGTTTTTTATTATTTGCGTTATTGAACGCTTCTTCTTTTGAAATTTTACCCAGATCATAAAGGCGTTTCAGATCCTGCTCCATGGTGTTCATTCCCATTTCGCCCCCTTCGGCAAGCATCTGGTAAATTTCATTCACATTGTTGTTTCGAATAGCAGCCCGTACTGATGGCGTTACTAACAAAACCTCTTTGGCAAGAACGCGCTTGCCGTCAAGGCTCGACACCAGCTTCTGACTGATCACACAGGTTAAAACATCGGCAAGGCGGTTTCGAACCCTGTCTTGCTCTTCCGTTTGTACCTCACCAAGAATACGCTCGATACTTTCCATTGCGGATGAGGTATGGAGCGTTCCAAAAGTTTTGTGGCCCGAGTCGGTTATTTCGAGGGTTGTCATAATTGTTTCCGGATCCCTAAGCTCACCAATTACAATAATGTCAGGATCCTGCCTCAACGACTGTATAGCACCGTCTTTGAAGGAAGTTACATCTCTGCCAACCTCCCTGTGACGTACTATCGAACGCACTGATTCATGTATCAATTCTACCGGCGATGCGATGATAACGATGTGAGCATCAACCGTTCTGTTATTGGCATCAATAATCGTATCGAGTGTACTCGATTTACCCGATCCCGTTATACCTGTAATCAGTGTAAGCCCGTACTTATAATATTTAAGACTGAGGGCTTTTGCAATCTCAGCATGCACCCCCAAAGATTTAAAGGGACGAATCTCCGCATCGATCTTTCTCATGTTGAGAGCAAGTGTTTCAAGATCCATGTAGAGATTAGCCCTGTATCGCCTCAAATGCTCTTCAGGTTTCTGAATACCGTAGGAAAAGTCGATACTTTTTCTTTCGAATAGTTGCTTGCGCTGACTATTAGTGAGAATATTGTGCAGCAGTACGTCTGTTTCCTTGATGGGAAGTTCTACGTCAGCCGGCAGGGGAGATTTTTTCCCGAAAACCCGATACCAGATTTTTCCTTGACAACCAAAGCCGCCGAGATCGATATCCGAAGCTTCAATTTTCTCCATGTGCAGGAGAAAACCTTCGAGCGACTCCCGCAAAATTTTTCTATCTGAATCAGGAGTGTTCTCAATTTTCTTACCGATAGCCTCATGGTAATCAAGGCCGGTTAGGGTTTGAGGTATTTCCGAAATGAGCCTGCCGCAGATTTCGCGTATGGGTTTTAGCGAGATTGTAGATGTAGCCATTGAGAAGTCTTAAATACGAACTTGTACAAGATACTTGCTAAAAAAGACCTGTAAACACACAAGTTGTTACAAATTGGCAAAAGAAAACACCGTCTGACTAAATATTCTTCTTACCAATTATCGCCGCTTAATAACCTTCTTTTAAGATTCAGCAGTTGTATGTTCATGTTGTTGATTTTTTTCTGCTGAATCTCGATGATATTCTTTGTAAAGATGTTGAACAGCTTCTCCGGTTTTTTCCTAAAAAAGCTCAACACATCATAACGCTCGAAACATAACAAAACAGAATCAGTTTCACTAATAACTTTTGCCATTCTGTTCTGTTTACTGAAAAGAAATGTTTCACCTATAAAACTACCCTCTTCAAGCACTGCCAACTGAATACCCTCGCGCCAAACACCGACTTTACCATCAGCTAATAAATAGGCTGAACTTACCTTATCATTTTCGTTTACAACCGTGTCACCCTTCAGGAATCGTTCTTCTTTACCAAGCTCCAAAAAGCCAAGAACATCCTCGTAGTGGAAATTTTTCAAAAGATGCGGTGGATCCTTTAATAGCTTCCGTTTATACTCAGGCATCATGTTCAGGTTATTATTTCGATCGTTCATAGAAATCATGTCAACGCGGTTAGTCATCCAGGGTGATTGCTATCACCTCCTCAATGGTTGTAATTCCCTCTTTTACTCGTTCTCGTCCGGATGCACGCAACGTGAGCATTCCATTTCTGACGGCCTGATTCTTTATCTCTTCCTCGTCGATGTCGCCACCCGAGTCGAGAATCATGCGTTTAATATCCTTACTGAAATAGAGTGCTTCGTGGATCGCAGCACGTCCTTTAAATCCAATCCCATTGCATTTTTCACACCCAACGGCTTCATAGAATGTTTCCGTTGCAATTTCTTCCTCTGTAAAGCCAAGCCCCCTTAGTGTTTCCGGATGAGGTGTAAATTCCCGTTTACAGTTATTGCAAAGCCTGCGCAAAAGACGCTGAGCCATCACAAGGTTAACGGCATTAGCGATCAAGAACGGTTCCACACCCATCTTAAACAGACGTGAAACGGCACTTGGCGCATCGTTAGTATGAAGCGTGGAAAAAGTTAAGTGACCTGTATTTGCCATTTTAATTGCGATCTCGGCTGTCTTCAGATCCCGCATCTCACCCACAAGTACAATGTCGGGGTCATGACGAAGAATCCCACGAATAGCCTGATCAAACGACATATGCGGGCTTATTTTAAGCTGACGCGCTCCATTTATCAGGTATTCTACCGGTTCCTCAACGGTGAGTACATTTTTGGTTGGATCGAGTACATAATAGAGGGCCGCAACGAGAGTGGTAGACTTACCACTACCCGTGGGACCTGTGATGATCACAATTCCTGATGGCTGCTCAATCGCTTTCACAAAATCAGCCTTAGCCTTTGTCTGGAGGCCAAGTACATTCAGGTCGGTAATCACCTTACGGTCATCCAGAATCCTGATTACAACCGACTCAAACTTGCGATCGAATTGGGCACCAACCATTGGCATAATTGATACACGGTAGCGGATGTTATGATTGTCTACCAACCGCTGGATAAAACCGTCCTGTGAACTATCCCTTTCAAAACGGTCTACGTTTCGGGTTTTATCTTTTACAACCGCGGCCAGCGCCTCGGGTTTCACATTCTTTTGCTGATACCACAGCTGAAGCTTACCATCAATCCTGAACCGGATGTCGGTTGTTGTGGGACCGCTCGGGATAATGTGGATATCACTCACCCCCTGGCGAACACCCTCAACCAGCATCCCCTCGATAAGTGAGTTGAGCATGCTCTGATTAATCTCAGCATCTATCTCATCCTCATCAACATCTTCATCTTCTGAACCACTGATTTCCGGTTGCTCGAAGTCGATCTCTTCGAGGAGGTCGAGAAACTCATTTTTTTGCTCATATACCTGAGACAGGATGTGGTCAATCAACTCGAATCTGCAATAGAGAATCTCATATTCCTTAAAATTCAGCTTAGCAACGGTGCTGGAGAGCTTGGGATCTGAAGGATCTGCCGAAGCGATCGTCAGTGACGTCATGGTTTTATAGATCGGTACAGCCTTCTGGTGGGCAAGTTCATCAATCACGTCCTGCGGCATTTCATCGATGTACTTCTTGATCTCATCAATTCGCTCCTTGGAAATCTCATTTTCACCGGAAAAAGCTTCGTCAAATGCATATATATCTGCAATTTGGCTCATCACCTCGTGACGGTCCAAATTTAAATCCTGGTATAGGATTTGTCCCAACCTTCGGTTAGAATGTGACGGTTCTTCCGATAAGATCTTGAGCGCCATGGAGAGTTGCTCTCCGGAAATAACTCCCCGGCTGAGAAGTAAGTCGCCTATATGTTGCCGTGTGTTGATTTTTCCCATGTTATGCAGAGATTAGCAATCTCAGGGCTTTCGCACAAGAACTATTTAATTGTTACAATTTCG
>PWWL01000337.1 GCA_003561515.1 Balneolaceae bacterium | reverse complement strand
TCGTAGTGAAACACCACGGGCATGATTCGAATCGAATCGCTGAGGCTTCGGAAATTGCCAATGAGCTGGATCGGCACAAAGAGGGCATCGAAGTTTACCGCTTCGCTATAGTCATCGGCCAACCGCAGGTCGCTTTTAATCCCGATTTGGTTTTTGATGGAGTCGGACAGCAACCTTGCCAGTTCTTTGGTTTCTCCTACCGTGGCAATGCTCTGAATTCTATCGGGCCACTCCATGAAACTGATCTGTTCCTCAAAGATGGCCTCTATCTCGGCTTCGTCGAGGCCGTACCCGATCAGTTCTTCAAGCAGTGCCTGCATTTTGATAGTGCCCATCTCGAGGCGTTCCGATTTGTCGAGCGAGGTGCTCTGGCGGTTCACCACAAAACCGCGTCCCTGTTCCGATTCAATTAACCCCTCTTCCACGAGCCTGTGGTACGCCTTGCGCACCGTGTGAAAACTGGCCCCGAGCTGGCGCCCCAGCTCACGCGTGGAGGGCAAAAGCTCGCCCACCTGGAACTGCTTGGTGGCGATCATCAGCCTTATTCGATCGGCGATATGTTTGGCGGAGTGTTTCATTGCGGCAAGAAAGGTAGGGTTTGCCGGTGATTGACGCCAATGGAGTATCAGTTAATCGTGTAATGGTTATTCGTTAATCGTAGTCGAGTGGAAATGAAATTTTAAAACAACACCATTACACCATTAACTATTATACGATTAACCATTGCAAGATTAACGATTAACGATCTTAAGGACCTTTGCGCCACGCACTCTCCCAAACTTCAGCTCGCGAAGTGCTTCATTGGCCTTTTCGAGAGAAAAGAGCTGAACGTCTGGTTCAATACCGTATGCGGCTGCAAGCCGCAGCATTTCCGATACATCCCTGCGGGTAACGTTGGCTACTGACTTGATCTCTTTTTCCATCCACAGATCACGTTCGTAGTTTAGATTCTGAAGATACTCCTGGTCGCCTGCTTCCTTCCGGATGGCGTTGATCACAAGGCGACCGCCGGGTTCAAGATTTTTCAGTGCCTCCACAACCGGTTTCCAGGCTGGTGTTGTGTCGATGATAGCGTGAAGTTTACACGGGGGCGGCTCGGTTGTGTCGCCTGCCCAGGCGGCTCCAAGCTCCAAGGCAAAGTTTCGTTCGTACGGATTTCTGGCAAATACATACACCTCTGTATCCGGATACATTTTTTGAACCAGCTTAAGCACCAGGTGTCCCGAAGCTCCGAATCCGGTAAGCCCAAGCCGGTCGCCGTTTTTTATCCCGGTGAGTACGAGCGACCTGAAGCCGATGGCCCCCGCGCATAGCAGGGGAGCTGCAGATTCGTCACTCAGTTCATCCGGTACCATACAGGCAAAAGAAGCAGGTACCGTCATATACTCTGCGTAACCACCGTTTATGTCGCGTCCTGTTGCCCTAAATTTCGGACAGAGATTTTCCTCACCCCGGCTGCAGTGCTCGCATTTACCACAGGCCGAATGGATCCATGCAACACCCACGCGGTCACCATGTTTGAATCCCTCCACGTTATCACCGCAGCTTTCAACTGTACCAATAACCTGATGGCCCGGAACCACGGGAAGAACAAGCGGAGGTGTTCGTCCCTCGATTTCATCAAGTTCGGTATGGCAAACTCCGCAAACCGTGACCCTGATGAGAAGCTCGCCGGGTCCGGCTTCGGGTATGTGAATTGTTGCGGCCCTGAGCGGATCGGCAGAGTCGCTCATCTTCATAATTGTATGAAGCAGCATCGCTTTCATTTGCGCATGTGAATTGATTGGTGCATCTAAATAGACTGAATCCCTGAAACGTCAGCAGTTCAATAACTTTAATCAATAGATGGTATTTAATAATCGTATGCGGCCCGAAGCGTAAGAAATTCGTTGATATTGTTCATGTCAAGCACTCCAATTAGTGTTCCGTTTTCCATAACGGGGAAAAAGTTGCGGTCGCCCTGGCGAAGCTGGCGGTAGGCACTTGGAAGGGGAGCCGAAGCCTGAAGTGAAACAAACCGGGTCTGCATAACTTCACGGATAGGTGTTGTGCGTTCCAGCTCACGCAGTGCCTGAGCGAGGTCTGCCATATAAAGTATTCCCACCGGCTTGCCCATTTCGGAAACAATGAAATCCTGTTCGGTACTGGCAAGAATGCGATCTACTGCCTGCTGAAGCGTGTCATCCGGGCTCAGCGTGGTAAAGTCGGTGATCATGGCATCGCGTATGTCGTTACCCTCAAGCAGGCTGATTTGCTGAATTACAATATTCTCGGAATGGGCACCGAAATAGATGAATACGGCAATTATGGCAAGAATGATGTTGCCAAAGAGTCCCAGAAGAAAGAAAACCAGCGCCATAAACTTGCCGAGTGCCGTAGCCATTCGAGTGGCCTGTACCCGGCTCATTCGGGTTGACAGCAGTGCCCGAAAAACACGGCCGCCGTCCATCGGGAATGCAGGCAGCATATTGAAAACTACAAGCACCACATTCACCATAAGCAGATAGAACATGAAATTGGACGCTGTGATGCCGCTGAGCTGCTCTTCCAACAGCTCGGGATCGGATACAAGAAATTCTTCTACCGGAACGAAAATGTAGAGAATAATAGCGATCACTACGTTCACGAGCGGACCAGCGATAGCGATCACGAATTCCTGTTTGGGGTCTTCGGGCATATCCTTGAGGCTGGCCACACCGCCTATCGGCAGGAGTGTAATGCTGCGGGTGCCGATACCGTAACGTCTTGCGGCCAGTGCATGGCCATATTCGTGAAGAACTACACAGAAGAAAAGGGCAAAAATAAAAAGGAAACTCCAGAAGAGATCAATATAATCCCCGCCGCCGCTAAACACCATAAATCCGATGAAGAGAAACAGAAGCCAAAAAGTCCAGTGGATCTGAACCTTAATTCCGGCGTACCGGCCAAGATTGAGAGAAGCGCTCATGCAGCCTTAATTTTATCAGCGAAAGTTGTGAGTATATAGAAGCAATATTGCGAAATAGCCCCATTTTTCAAAGCTTTTCGCCAGAACGTATTTTATAGTCAAAGACTCATGTTCATCATTAAGTGCCATTAGTTGAGAGAAAAAGGCCGGCATAAAAAAAGGGCTGCAATCAAACATTGCAGCCCTCTAAAGTGTGTAATCGCGGAAAAGTTACAGCGTTACTGCACAATCAATTTACCGACCATGCCACCTGCAAAGTGTCCAGGGAAGGTGCAAACATAGTCATACTCACCCGGCTCTTCGGGTGCATTAAAAGTGATTGTATCCGTTTCACCGTTTCCAAGCATTCGGGTGGTCACAATCACACGGTCTTCAAATTCCGGAGCAATGTAATCGTTGTCACGTGCCGTGATCGAAGCTCTTGCAAAAGCATCGAGATCTGTACCCAGTTCTACCAATGCAAGATTGTGCGACATGGCTGCCGGTGGCAGGTTACTCACGGTTGTAAGACGAATTCTGATTTCTTCTCCCGGTGAAGCTTCAATTGCTTCAAGAAGCAGATGCTGCCCGGAAGCACCACCGGTAACCAGACCTTCGGCTGCTTCACGAACCACGAACTTCATGTCGTCATTTCCAATGATTTCAATAGTTCTTACACCGTCATCGACAGCCTCTTCCTGGGGCTGCTCTGGTGTCTCTCCACCGCAAGCAGCGAGCGCGAAGATTAGTGAAATAAAAATTGAGTAAATAAATAAGTGTTTCATTTGTTTTATTAGTTATTGATAAGTGGTTTATTCCAAAAGTTAAACATTAAGATCGTTTATTTCATTCGACGTTTAGGTATCCATTCGATCCAGTAAATTACGGATATCTTCTATAACAATCTCTTCTCTTAACTCACTGCCCGGATAGGTTCTGCGAATGTTTCCTTCGTGGTCGATCAGGGTTACTCTGTCGGTATGGTCGATGAAATAGATGGGTTTATCATCCTCAATAAATCTTGTTGGTGTTTTGAGGGTCGATATTTCGAGTGTTTTTAGTAACTCATCCACCTGCGATTTTTCGCCGGTCAATAGCCTCCAGTTGTTTTGATCGAGTCGGTAGTTGTTAGCGTAATCATATAACATCTCAGGAGTGTCGCGGTCGGGGTCGAAAGATATGCTCACGAGCATAAACCTGTCCTCATCCGGAAAAGCTCGCTGTATATCACGCATATTGTATGTGATAATAGGGCATATGTCGGGACAATGCGTATACACATAGCCTACGAGCATCACATTGCCTTTAAAACTGGAAGGGAAAATAATATCTCTGTTTTCCTGATCCAGCAGATGATAGCTGTGTCCGTCGAGTGTTTTTTTGACGCTCAACTGATCACAGCCGGGAAGCACCAAAAGTGCTAATCCCGCTGCAATCAAAAGAGACATGTATTTAAGCTGTACAACTTGGTGAATCATGATGTAATCAAATTACCGTAACGGCACCGGACTCTCAGGTGAAAAAGGCGGAGAGCCGCCGTAGGTGGCTTGTAATACATCATAAATAACGGGTGTATATGAAAGTATGATGAGGATGATGGCGATTATAATAAATGGCTTAAAGTTTCTAAGCCAGGAAGCCTTCTCATCGTGCAGCGGCTCTGAGATAGGAAACGTTACATCTGCTCCTTCACCTTCCCCGTTTCCTCCTTTTGCAAACACCGTTGCGAAGAACGAGGCAAGGTATATTACGATTCCAATAAACATAATGACACCGCCAATTACACTCAGGTCAATGTAAGCGATCCAGTCGGGTTGATAGAGAATACTGTCTGGATTTGCGTAGGATAAACCTGTATTTGTTCGGCGCGGCATGCCCTGCAGGCCGCCGATTTTTAAACCATACGACATGATGAACAGCCCAATCGTGTAGACGTAAGGGGAGATCATGGCCCAGCCCTTCAGGCGAATCTCCTTATTCAAAAACTGTCCTATCAGGTAAAGGCTTCCGCCAAGAAAAGCCAATAGTACCGGTCCGGCCACCGTAAGATGGAAGTGTCCGGGAACCCACGCCGTATTATGAACAACTGTGTTCATCTGGTACGAAGCATTAATAATGCCCCCGATACCCCCAAATATGAATATGATAAGCCCCAAAATCAGGTAAGGGAAAAACCAATTTTCTTTTTTGAAGTATGGAAGCTTACCCATCCAGCTAAACAATCCGGTCGATCCTTTTTGCCTGCCGGCGTGCTCCAGTGATGCAGCCAGCGTAAATGCAGTAATTAAACTGGGAAGAGCAACTGCGAAAGTGAATATCCCATGCAAAAATTTCCACTGTGCCCCGATTGCGGGATCCATGTACTGATGGTGCGTGCCAACAGGTATAGAGAATAGAATAAATAGCATAAACACGAGTCTTCCGGCCATATCCGAATAAAGCTTTCCGCCCGCCATTTTCGGCATAAATACATAATACATCACATAGGCAGGCAGCAGCCAGAAGTAGACGAGTGGATGGCCAAAGAACCAGAAGAGCGTCCTGGCAAGCATCACATTGATTTCATCGACGAGGCCGAGCGACCAGGGAAGCAGCATGAAAAGAATCTCAACGGCGACGGCCAGTGTTGCAATGAACCAGATGATAAACGTGGTAAACATACCAACTACGGCCAGCGGCGTTTTTTTGCCGGGATTTTCCCGCCTCCATTGAAGATACATCGGTATCCAGTTGGCTGATGCAACCCATGAACCCACAACAAGAAGTGTTAGGCCAATGTAGAAAAGCGGATGCGCCATCATGGGCGGGTAGAAGGTGTAGAGCACGGTTGCTTCACCCATAAAGATCACGATAGCTGCAAGCACTGATCCTACAAGCATTAAGATACCGGAAATCCATGCGATGCGGCTGTTGAGCTCTTTTTTCAGGGAGTAAGGAATGAGAGCATTACCCAGAACCACAGCAAAAAACGTGGTGAAGACAATCGCGTTCAGAACTCCGTGAAACGTCAGCCCTTTGTAATAATCGCCCCCCACAAAAGGGTCGCTTGTTACAATGCCGGCTCTGAACAGTGTTTGCATTAATCCACCGTAAATCCCGATGAACAAAAGCACCATTGGGATGATTAGCAGAGTGGCATTGAGGTACTTGTTCGACTTGTTAAACCGAAAAATGTAATCGCTCATCAGAATGCACCTCCGATGAGTTCGGGTTCATCCTCGCGTTCAGTGATAATAAATCGACCCGCCATGGTGTGATGTGCTGCTCCACAAAACTCATGACAGGCAAAGAGGTATTCTCCCGGTTCGTTGAAGGTGACCTGCATATAGTTGATTGCGCCGGGAACGGCCATCAAATTTACATTGTGCCTGTCAATTTTGAATCCATGAATAATATCCTGGGACGT
>PWWL01000148.1 GCA_003561515.1 Balneolaceae bacterium | reverse complement strand
GGCAATGATCGGGCTCTCTTCCGACCGTCGTGCTGATCTGCTCACCGATTACTACAATGCCAACGTGAACGCCATTGAACAGGGCAGCAGGGGCACGGTCAGGTATGTGATTAACCGCGAAGGCGATCCGAATTTGGTAGCAGAAGTGGTAAACCTGCTGATGCGAAGCGGAATTGAAGTGCATCGCCTCACTTCCGACGCCACCCTCCGGAATGTGAAAAACCGCGAGGGAAGCGATGTTGGCTCGCAAAACTTCAGCCCCGGCACCTACATTATAGAAGCGTCGCAGCCCCGTATGGCGTTTATCCGCAAACTGATGGAGCCGCACATTCAGATTCCGGAAGACTTCCTGGCAGAAGCCCGTGAACGGGTTGAACGTGGCGAGAACCCGCGATTTTATGACATCACATCCTGGTCGCTCCCGCTCATGTACAACCTGCAGGGCTTCAGCACAACCGACAGCCGCAGAATCAGCATGGAGCGTATAACGGAACCGGTTGGCAATCCCGGCGGAATGACCGACCGCCTTGCCGAGTATGCCTATTTGATTAACGGGAACCAGGCTGCACTGCTATCCACCATTATTCCGCTTCGGGAAAAAGGGATCCGGCTGCATATCATCTATAAACCCACGCAAATCGACGGCAAGCGATTCAGTTCGGGCACGCTTGTGGTACGCACTGACGGACGCAACGAGTTTGTTCACGAAACGCTCAGGGAGCTTTCGGAGAGATTTGGCCTCGAAGTGGACGCCGTTAACAGCGGACGTGTGGACCCCGGATTCCCCCCTCTGGGTACCATTGAAGGAAACCGTGTAAAACAGCCCGAAATCGCCCTGCTTGGAAATTATCCGGTGGCGGGGTACTCGTTTGGCTGGGCCTGGCATACGCTCGACCGTGTGTATGAAATCCCCCATACGGTGATCAACACCACCAAGATTGCATCCACGCCGATGGAACGCTTCGACGTATTGATTATGCCCGAGGCACCCAACAGCAGTGAAATGGAACGCTATCTTTCGGAAGCGGGCATGGAGCGAATTCAGCGATGGGTACGCGACGGCGGAACGCTTGTTACCATCGGTTCTGCAACCGAGTTTGCCCGCAATAACCTCGAGCTTGGATCACTTGCTTCCTGGTACGATGAAGACGAAAACAGCCGGGCTCAGCGTGTGTCGGTACCCGGAGCATTTGTGAGGGCAGCCTTCGACGAAAACGAGTGGCTGGTTTCAGGGTACGAATATGAACTGCCCCTGCTTGTAAACTCGAACCGCCTGTACCGCGCACCCGACGGAGCCCCTTCACCGGTACAGCGTACTCCCGTTACAGTTGCTGAGGGCGACAATGTCCGCATCTCGGGGCATATGTGGGAAGAAAACGTGGAACGGCTGCCCGGTTCGGTATTCCTGTACGAACAGAGAATAGGCTCGGGCAGAATCATCTCGTTTGCAGAAGATGTGAACTTCAGGGGATACTGGCGCGGAGCCGACAGGCTGTTCCTGAATGCGGTGCTGCTGGGACCCAGCGCTCCCTGACGGCAGCAGACTTACCTGACAGTGAGTTTTCAAATTACAGCCACGGGATCTTTGTGATCCTGTGGCTATTTTTTATTGACCCGTACGGTTGCAGAAATTACTGTACGCGCCCCGCAGCCGTAATTGAAATGCTTTCCCTGCCTCCCGGCGCGGTTATTTCTGCAGGCAGCAGGTAGGTCTCCCACTCAACCGGCGACATTTCCGGGGATTCAAAAACCATCCTGCCTTCGAAAGCCGGTCTGAACCGCTGTTTTGCAATCACGTCAACACCCTCAATCAGTTCCAGTGCACGGGCCAGCAGCGGCTCCTGCGGATCTCCTAGCTCAGACAGATTTTCAAGAAAATCGATCTCCCTGATCCGGTTATCCTGCAGGGCGGTAAACCCGTCGGGATAATCCTCCATCAGGCTGTTGAATATTTTGAAGACGATCGGCTGCATCGCTCTTTTGTGCGAGGGGTTCAGATTCTGCTTGTTGCCATAACCCGGGGGCGAATCGTACACGGTGATGGATCCCTCATCTTTGCCGCGGGTTTCATCTCCTATCTGAATTACTTCCATAAATGGCCGCAAGCCGTTGATCACCGTTTCGCTGGCCGAGGCCGTGCCTCGTGCTGTAAGTACAAATACACGGTCGAGCCCAAGGCTGTTCATCGGTGCCCACTCTTCCAGCGAACCGGACGAACTGTAAACAGGTACCCTGTCGAAAAATGGGTATTCCGAATTGCGCTGTTCCTGTTTGCTGTTATGGATGAGACGGGCAAATACCACCGACTCCTCGAGGCCCGAAATTAACCCTCCGAGCGTTGCACTGGTAACCAAAGCACCTCCGCCGTTGTACCTGAGATCGAGCACCAGGTCATCAATCTGCTCGCTGCTGAATAGGCCAAATGCCTCATTCAACTCGGCATGAAAGTTAAACCGAAAAGCATTCAATACCAGGTAACCAACTTTTTTATCTCCTACATGAAGAACTTCAGCCATGTGGATGGGATTTTCCTGAAGCACCACCGAAGTCATGCTTTTTGTTTCTGCCTTCTCTGAAACCGTTCCGTTGCTGATTTCGGCCATGGTAAGCGTATAGTCTTCGTTCCGCAGCAGGTCAAGATAGTTGTCGATTGTGAGTGTGGTACCGTTAATTCGGGTAAATATCTCACCCCTTTGCAACCCGGCCTGGTCTGCCGGAGAATCGGGCACCACATACTGAACATATCCGAAAATGTTGTTCGTGCTTCCTATCCGAACCAGTCCATATCGAAAGCCGAACGATTTAGATATGCCCTGCCTCGACTGTTCATGCACCTCAAAGTCGTCGATGAACCACGAGAAATCGTCTTCAGCAAAAAGCAAACTGTTAAAAAGGGCCCGCTCATCAGAAAATCCTTCAAGAAAATTGTAGAAGTCGCGGTTGCCACTGAACCTGTCATCGGCCAGATCAGGTATGCTCTCCTGCCAGAAATACCACTGGTTCAGTCCATTCCACACAAAAATCTTTTCATCGGTAACTTCGTCCGACGGGTTTACCGAACTATCGCTGCACGAAAACAGTAGCAGGGTAATAACTACTAAAGAAGTGTATTTACTTTTCATGGGAGGCTTTCATATTGAATTTATTTTTAAAACGCCGCGAGCCATTGCCCGTTACGTGTATACATTGGAGGAGAAACATTCTTCCTGCATATACCTTATCAGTGAGTAGAATCGTTCACAAAATCATAATACACTGCAAACTTACGGCTTATCCAAAAACAGATGAAACTGAGTTTTATTATTGCAGGCACATTACTACTTCTCACTCTTGCTTCTTGCGCGTCTCAGAATCAGGTCACACTTGAGGCGGATAATTATCAAGCAGCGGCTGAATACAGGTATTGGTCGACACCGGTCCCCGGATCTACTGAACTGGAAGAAAAGGGAATCGATCTCATCATTACCCTGCATCAATGGCATGAGGATTACGAACCTCTCTACTCAGTTTTCGATCAGCGGAAATCGTTTTTACCTGTTGTAACAAAACATGATAATTCCACTGCGGTAATAACAGCAAGAATTATTCTGGAATCCCACCTGATTGACGAGTTTTCGGAAAAAACGGAATTATCCGACAGACTGGTTTATCGACGAAGTGATGGCAGTGAGCATTATTTTAAAATCAGCAAAAAAAAAGAAGTTCTTTCTGACTGAAAGAAAAGCCGATAACTCAAAAAATAGAGCTTTCTGAAATTTATCAGCTTTGTGTGGGGCTCAGCAACTCAACGTGAAACCGAAATTTTTGGCCTTCCACCGTCATCGTATCATAAACTTCCCTGATCAAATTAAAGACCACATTCGTATCACCCTTTATACTGGTTGACAGGTAGTTAACATCTACTTCGACATCATGCTGGGCAACAAATTCAATCAGGTCTTGCACCTGCTCTTTTGGGTGTTCTGAATAGAGTGGAATGTACGTGAGTTGTGCAATAGTCTTCATTTTCTTTATCGTAGTAAATCGTTCTGTTATTGTTACCAGTATCAAACCGGGAACATTTAATCTATGAAGAGATTAAAATAGGATGATCAAACAGCAAAAAACAAAATTTAAAGATGCCTTTGTGATGAAATTAAACAATGCCCTGAGATATCTGCTTTTCTTTTTCCTCGGTGGATTCATTTTCAGCGCCTGCGAGTCAGTTCTTGAGTCTGATACCGCACCGGGAACTTTACAAGTTCTTCTGACCGATGCTCCCGCCGATTATGAAGCTGTAATTATCGACATCAGAGAAGTTCGTGTACACAGAAGTTCGGATGCTGAAGATGATGATGGCGGATGGGAAGTTATCAATGATCAACCAATAAAGGTTGATCTTCTTGAGCTGACCAATGGCAACAAAGAAATACTTGGAGAAGCTGAGCTTGAGCCCGGCACCTACAATCAAATCAGGCTCATTCTTGGCGATGAGAACGAACTTGTAATAAACGGCTCAACTCAGCAACTAAAAACCCCGAGCGCACAGCAATCTGGACTTAAGCTGAAAATTAATGCCGAAATTGAGAGCAATCGCACCTACACCCTGCTGCTCGACTTTGATGCATCCCGTTCTATCGTAAGAGCCGGTAACTCTGGCAAGTACCTCCTTAAGCCGGTAATAAGAACAGTGAGTCTTGCAGAAACAGGGGCCATTTCCGGAGAAATTGAGCCTGCAGAGGCCCTGCCATGGATCTATGCGATTGCCGGAGAAGACACGGTTGCAGGAACAAGAGCTTCGGAAGAAGGTGATTTCCTTATGATCGGAATACCGTCAGGTACTTACCAGGTATCCATTCTTCCGGCTGATGAAGACCTTTATAACAGAACTATCGTATCGAATGTTGAAGTGATGTCGCCCGATACAACTAACATCGGAACCATTTCGCTAGATAATTAGACTAAATTTCATCTATAGGGTTTATCAACCCGCCTTGACCCCCAAAATAAAAGCCCGGCTCTTAAAAGTCCGGGCTTTTATATTTGCTAAGTAATCAGATTGAACCGATCAATCTTCGAGCTCCATATCGTCCGGAATATCTTCCGAATCGTCAGTAATTATTTCGTCAATTTCCGATACAGACGGATCATCTTCATCATCATCATCTTCTTCTACAGGAGCTGGTGCGACTTTTTTCTTAACCTGTGCCTTTGCACCGGCTCTTCTCAACTGCATTGCTATATCAGCATTATCATTGTCGATTGCTATCGTTAAGGCACTGTCACCATTCTTATCCTTTAGCCGCACATTGGCACCCGCATCCAGCAGTATTTTTACGACTGCTGAGTGACCTTCCCTGGCCGCCAGCATCAGGCCCGTTTGGCCCCATCGTTGTTGAGCATTCACATCTGCTCCTGCATCAATCAGCAGGCGAACAGCATCTTCATTGCCCTCTCGTGAGGCAACAATAAGTGCCAGATTACCAATGGGAGTTCCCTTCTCAAGAAGAAATTTCATGATCTCTATGTGGCTGTTTTCAGCCGATCGATTCAGCGCAGTGCCGCCCATCTTCGTTTGTATTGCGGGGTCAGCTCCGTTATGGATCAAATACTTCACTATCTCGAGATGTCCATTTTCGGCTGCGTAGATTAAAGCGGAAGCACCGTTTTTATGCGTCTCGTTTAGATCTGCGCCTTCCCCATGAAGTTCAGTGATCTTTTTTAGGTTTCCTTCTTTGGCAGCTTGTAATAAAGGCGAAAGCTCCATAAATCGTATTTGCTGTTTAAAAATGGTTAATAAATTTCCGGAAAATTCTGATCAGTATATCTCAAATAAATTGGTTTAAATCAACCTTCTGCCATTCAATTTAGCAGAAACTTGAACTTTGGCAATCAGATACCAATTATTAGGCGGCTGATGATAGTGGCGAGTTCAGAATATTAAAAACGATGGCCTGTGTAATGATGCTGGTAAGGGCTGCACCGCCTCAATGGCTTGGAACCGGATGCCCGAATGACGAAACTTTTACTCAAGGTGTACCGAAACATCATACCCGTTAATGAATTCGACTCCGCTCATCACCTTTGTACCGGGCAGCTGCACCTCGATCAGTTCCACGAATCGATCGGCACAGGCTGCATAAAGCTTACCGCCCTGAACTGATAGTTTCCCCGAACCCAGATCTGTTTGTCCGCCTACGCCTGATCTGTAAACATTCATTTTCTGGTCTTCGTACATGCACCATGCTACAGGAAAGGGGTTTAGCCCACGTATAAAATTATGTACTTCTTTTGCACTGCGAGTAAAATCAATTTTTGTATTGTTGCGGTGCAATTTTGGCGCCGGTGAAGCCAGCTCATCGTCCTGATCGATGGCTTCAGCCTTGCCCTCCGCGATCTGATTCACTGCCTCCAGCAGTAAGGAAGCCCCTTCGTTCCTAAGGCGCTCGTAAAGATCACCTGTGGTTTCGTTAGGACCGATCGGGGTTGGCTTCTGCTTGATAATTTTTCCTGTGTCAACTTTTTCGTCCAGGAAAAAGACGGAACATCCGGTCTCCTTC
>PWWL01000096.1 GCA_003561515.1 Balneolaceae bacterium | reverse complement strand
GTAATGTCATTCCGGGTTTGTGCAGTCAACACGTCGGAGATGAACAAAAGCATAGCTGTTATCACAAGTATGGGAATTTTCATGGTTTACTATGGTTTAATATTGATAAGAAAAATAAGGGGCGGCTTCTCCTGTTACATAAAAACGCCTTATCTTAACGAAAAAGAATTTCACAAACCGCACATAATGGAAATTACCGTTCAGCACACAGATAAAAGCCGAATTTCAGAAATCAATTTTGACAAACTCGAGTTCGGGCGCGTCTTCTCAGATCACATGCTGGAAATGGTTTACAGAGACGGGAAATGGTCCGATCCGGTTATTAAGCCATACGGCCCCATCAGTTTCGAGCCATCGCTGCACGCCCTGCATTACGGACAGTCGGTGTTTGAAGGCATGAAAGCGTATTACTCTGATGAAAACACGATCAATCTTTTCAGGCTTGAGGATCATCACCGGCGTCTTAATAATTCGGCGCGAAGGCTCAGCATGCCCGAAATCAGCGAGGAAGCTTTTATCAGAGGGCTTGAAGAACTGATGAAGACGGATTATAAGTGGGTGCCGAAAAAATATGGGCATGCTCTTTACCTGCGTCCTTTTATGTTCGCATCAGAACAGTATATCGCTGCGAAGGCTGCAGCCGAATATAGATATTATGTTATTACAAGCCCGGTGGCCGCTTATTACAGTGAAGGGTTCAATCCCGTGAAGCTGACTACCACCGAAAATTATGTGCGCGCAGTTCGCGGCGGCACCGGTGAGGCCAAAGCGGCCGGAAATTATGGCGGAAGCTTTCTGCCTGCCCGCAATGCCCAGACGAAGGGGTACACGCAGGTGCTCTGGCTCGATGCCATCGAACAAAAATATGTGGAAGAAGTGGGCACCATGAATATCTTTTTTCTGATCGGCGACAAGCTCATTACGCCGCATCTTGGGGGAACCGTGCTACCGGGAATCACCCGCCGTTCGGTAATCGCTATAGCAAAAGAGTGGGGAGTTGAGGTGGAGGAACGCCGCATTTCAATCGATGAAGTGTTCGACGCTCATAAATCTGGCGTGCTGAAGGAAGTATTCGGGGCGGGAACCGCAGCCGTAATTTCTCCCGTAGGACTGATTCACCACAAAGGAGATACCATTACCCTGAACCAAAACGAAATCGGGCCTTTTGCCAAAAAGATGTTCGACAGGGTTACCGGTATTCAGTATGGCAAGCTGGAAGACAAGTTTGGCTGGACCCACCCGGTGGCGGTTGGTTCGGAAGTTTTGCAATAGGCTGATCGGCTGCATAACGTTTCAGCTGCACTTCACTGTATAAGCCGCTGCCGTTCAAACCGCTCTTTACAAGGCGTTATTCAGATACAGCTTTTACCCGGTCTCGGTTTATATCCCAAACTCCACCTGGAATCGTAAATACCAGCCGTTTTCCGAACCTGTTCCGGGAAATGATCGGACATCGTAGGTTAGCTCAGTCTGTATTTTCAGCGCATGCTCCCAGATATACCTCGTGATGCCGAACGTATACTGCTCGCGCTGTGGCATGAACGCCTCAATCTCAGGCGCCGGAGTTTGGGTGGAAAAGCGGCCGATGAGCTCATAGTCGCTCGGGAAGAGGTAACTCAGCTGAAGATCTGTTCCGCTTCCGGCCATTACAAAGGGAGGGCCTGCAACAGCAACAGGGAAATCGGTGCGGCGGGTCATCCATGCCGACTGAAATGACCAGCCCTGGTACTTCAGCATAGCATCAAGCAGAATGGAAGTGAGATCAGCCGGTTCAGCAAGCACTGCACCCTGCTGTCCCTGCACCCTCCTTGCCTGGTGATTATAGTGCCACGTGCCGCCAAACAGTAATTTTGGCGTTTCTTCCCTCACAATGTCTCCTTCAAAAAACATTCCCCTGCGCTGAAATGAGCCAAGAGGCATAAGCTCAAGCCGGGCTGTATAAGCGAGATTGGCATCATTCTGATCCGTCCAGTTACGGCCTTCTCCGGTACTGACAGCTGTTTTCAGATTGTAAGGAAAACTTCCTGTATCTTCATTTAGGTAGTACACCTGCAGCCCGAAATCCCTGTCGATATTAAATAGCGCGTTATTAATGGATCGATCGGTAAGCTGAAGCGCTCCCGATGAATTGATCCGCTGCCTGTTTCCCGGAAGCTTGGTTTGGCCAAAACCAATATTCCAGTGCCGGCTCGGCCGGTAATAAACCACCGCATCCCTAATAATATTGATATTTCCTCCATCGCGAAGCGTACCCACATCGCCGGGGGCAAAAGAGAGCTGAATGGCATAGAGAAACCGCGGATCACCCACAAACCCGTCGAACCTAAGCCTGAGGCGGCGAACCAGCATTTCAACCGATTCTTCCTGACCGTCATAATTTGAATACGTAGCCCGATTCTGCATCCGAAAACGCATATTCAGCTGATAAGTGCTGTCGGGGGTGGTCCATCCTAGTCCATCACCATAACTGTAATAGGGTAGTCCCGGAAAGCGGTCATCGGTTTGATTTTGAGCATGCAGAGGCAAAGCGAGTGGCAGTATACAGATTGCCGCCCATAGAATTCGGCAGAATGAGTTCATTTCAAAAGCATTTTCGAATCAAATTACGACAGCTAAAGGTAGCGCTTTGCAATGTAAGCTAAAACAGGGATGCGATCTGTTTCTTGACAATGATAAAATTCAGTTTATCTATTGCCGGACTATTTTTTCCAATAAGCCATCCGATTCATGACTCTCCTCGTATAGTCAGATAACCACGTGATATTACATTTTATACTTTTCATAACCGGATTTGCTTTCCAGTCGGCTGTTGAAGAGCGACAACAGACTCTACCATAACAAGCTCTATCATCGCTACCATCTTATCCTTTTCGGGAAAGAACATTAACATTGCAAATTGTTGACTGTTGATTATATGTTCCCCACTGTAGATTTCTGTGATTCATTCACGAAACCCCACAAGGAACATTAAACAGCCAATCAATCTTAATCGATCTCTTTTCCGATGGTGTAGAACCGTGAGCTCGTCCCGAACGGGCTGTTGCGCTCGCTCAGGTTCAGGTCGATTCTGCCGAGCCGAACGCCTCCATGCCCCATCTGGGAGATGAGCGTGGTTTTGCCGGCAGGATTGGTCACAGGCACAGGGTTGTCAAGAAAGGTATGCGTGTGGCCGCCGATGATCAGGTCAATCCCCTCAACGCGCTGTGCAATTTTGATATCGTCAATGCGCGCATCGCGGTAACTGTAGCCCAGGTGGCTTAGGCAGATCACATACTTACATCGGTGAAATTCACGCAGGCTTCGCGCCATTCCTCTTGCCCACGCCTCAGGATCCCGGTATCGCACATCACCATGCAGCTCGCGCGGCACCACCCCATCGAGCTGAATGCCGAGGCCAAAAATACCAACCCTGAAACCTCCAAAATCCTTCACAAGCAGACGCCTTACATACGGATTCATCGGTGTGTTTTGCACATGATAATTTGCCGCCAGGATGGGGAAACCCGCTTTTTGTGCTGCTTCGGCAAAACCCTCCGGCCCCCGATCGAACTCATGATTGCCCACCGCCATGGCGTCGTAGTTCATTTCGGTCATAAGTTTCAGGTCTACCTTGCCGCCGTACATGTCGAACCAGGGCGTTCCCTGGAAAACGTCTCCTGCATCAAGCAGCAGCACGTTTTTCTGTTCGCGGCGAATCTGCCTCACAAGCGAAGCCCTCCGTGCAATACCGCCAAGGCCCGCAAATTCAACAGCGTTGTCGGGGAACGGGTCGAGCCGCGCGTGGGTGTCGTTTGTGTAAAGAATAGTGATATTGTTGGAAGAACTTTTGTTCTCCCCAAGCCAGAAGGGCAGGGCTGAACCTGCCGCCAGATATGCCGTTTGTTTTAGAAACTCTTTTCTTGAAATCATCTCCGTTTAGTTTCTCAGCCTCCCGTCTGTTATCGGATGAATTTCCCGGCGGCTTCTGAAGTAATCGATATAAAGCTCTCTCACATCCACATCGGTGAGGTCGATCCGGTCGGTATATTCCCAGACTGCAGGGTAACGATCACCGCCATTTGCAACCCAGCTGCTTGTTGCCACCAGGTAATCCCTGTTTCTGTCGAGTACCTGCGAATTAACTAGTATACCTGCAGCACGTCCGTCGTTGATCCTGAACCTCAGGCCGCTTACCGGCGCACCACCTTGGTCTGCCACCTGGTGAGCAAGTTCTGCAACCTTGTAACCCGGCAGTGTTAGTACCACAAGGTGATTGTCGTAGGGCATGAACTCCAAAACGTCTCCCAGGGTAAGATCCCCCGGGGTGAGAAAAAGCCTGAATGAAATCTCACCGATAATGCCGATGTTTACGAATCTTCCAAGCTCACTGCCCGCCCGGTATCGAATTGCGTCCGAAACAAGATTTCCAAGCGGACTTTCAGGCTGCCCAAAACGAATAGTGTCTGTTACAACTGCAACCCGGCTCCCCATCACTTCATTAAGCGATTCCCGATAGGTATCGAGCAGAAAGGATATTTCAGGATCGGGATCAGGATATTGAATTTCGGCAGCTGGTTCTGCATCTGAGTCTTTCATCGCATCGCTCGAAGCACATCCCCAAAATAAAAACAACAGTGCAGGAATTAAGAACAGGATGTACTTCCGCCGCATACGTTATCTTCTTTGCCTGAACATATTCATCATCAGGTCGGTAAATCCGAGCAGCTTGGTGCCTGATGATATTTCGGTTTTTGACCGGTCAAAATCTCTGCTGTTTACCTGTACACTTTCAGCGCGGAATACCGGCTTGCCTTCCTGGTAAGCTTCAATCAGCAAAGGAAAACTGTTTCGGTTCATGATAAGCTCTATTGGTATATCCTCACCAACTTGTCTGGAACCTGTTGTTTGCCATGCTTCATTTAAAAGGCCCCAGTCTACTTTAATTTCATCGGTAAGCCAAACCGATACATATTCATTTTCATCTTCTCTGTTTAAGACAAACTCACTTGCGCGGTAACCGTTCAGCATTCGTGTATTTCCGGTTTCCACTACGTGTTGTTCCCAATCGAAATTAGAAGAGGGAGTCGTTTCTGAACGCCCTTGAAAACGGTTTATCAGGTTCACCAATGCATCAATATCGCTTTTGGCAATTTTTAACGCTTCGTCTTTACCGGTCATAAACACAAAATCCTGATGGTCATTTCTTACCAGAATACCATTTGTGCTTAATCCCGTCATTACATCCATGGAGCTGTTGGAGCCGATGTAGATCCGGTTTTTGGTAAACGTGATGTCCAGATTGGTTACATCACCCCGTTCCTGCGGATTGTGTATAAGGAAAGAAATCTCACCTTCAAACTGTGCCTCAGCAGTATAGATGAGTCCGCTGAATAAAATGAAGATGGCTGCAAAAAGAGTGCGTTTCATAATTGTAGAATCTAAGGATGAGTTCATATGCGAGTGAACGCAAAATTTCATCCTTTGTTTCATCCCTCCGCCTCAACGGTTTCTTCCATTTCCACATTTACTTTTTTGATCCATCCGCCTGCTACCACGTCGTCGTCTTCGTAGCATACAACGGCCTGCCCGGGAGTTATGGCCTCACGCCCGGCGGGAAATTGAACTTCAATTTCATCGTCAGAAAGTTGACGAATTGTCCCCATAGCCCCACTATCGTTGTAGCGGATTTTACCGATGATTTCCATTTCACCTCCCGGTATTTCGGCATACTTCACCATATTCACCTCTTTTGCCCTGCAGGTGGTGCTGATCAGATCCTCTTTTTCACCGATAGTAATCACGTTTCTATCGGCATCGATATGGGTAACATACACCGGCTTGCCCATGGGCAGATCGAGACCGCGCCGCTGACCGATGGTATAGAATGGAAAGCCCTTATGCTTGCCAACAATCTTTCCAAACTTATCAACAAACACACCCCCGCTAACCCGCTCCTCGAGATTGTCAACCTTGTCTTTCAGGAACCGGTGGTAGTTATTGTCGGGGATGAAGCAGATTTCGTATGAATCGGGTTTGTTTGCCACGTTCAGAAGCCCGTAATCTTCGGCAAGCTGCCGGATTTCAGTCTTGCGATACTTGCCAAGCGGAAAGATAGTCCGCTCAAGGTGTTTTTGCTCCACACCCCAAAGCGCGTACGACTGGTCTTTGTTGTGATCCTTACCTTTCGAAATCACATATCGCCCGTTCTCTTCACGCACGTTGGCATAGTGGCCGGTGGCAATAAAATCGCAGCCAAGGTTGTCGGCTCGCCTAAGAAGTGCCGCCCATTTGATATGAGTATTACAGAGCACGCACGGATTGGGTGTCCGTCCGCTGGTGTAATCTTCAATGAAACGGTCGATTACCCAGTTTCCGAACTCATCGCGGATATCCACGATAAAATGCTTGAATCCGTGACGTACGGCAATCTGGCGGGCGTCGTTCATCGACTCTACCGTGCAGCAGCCCGTTTCTTTCCCTGTATCACCGCCGCTTCGGTGGTAATCCCAGGTTTTCATCGTAATTCCAATCACTTCGTATCCCTGCTCCCTGAGCATCACTGCGGCTACGGATGAATCAACACCGCCGCTCATGGCAACAAGAACACGTCTTTTTGTACTCATACTCAAATAATTTCAAACATTACTTAATCACGTAAAATACGCATTTTCTGTGTAACTCGCGTGAAGGTTGTAAACGCAAACCGTCTTCTTTTCTTTTGAGAAAATTTATCTGCAAATTTTCAGAACCTTTTAAGTCAGAGTGGTTATTTCCCCGCAAACCAAAACTTTCATTCCGCAGTCTGTCAGATGAAAAACGGGATGATAAACGTGAGGCAGACCTATGATTAAATCAAATGATTGGGTACGAGGACTTATAGCCGGAATTGCCGGAGGTGCTGCATGGTTTATCGGCATCTTACTCTTCTTTGGCCCGGCCCAAATAATACTCACAAATCCGGACCTGCAAAGCGCCAAAATGCTGGTGGTTTTTACGGAAGAACCACTGCCAAGAGCCAGTGAAGCCCCGTGGATACTGATAGCCGGACTTTTCACAATTGGAGCACTGTGGGGAATGGTGTATGTATACCTGATCCCGGCCTTCAAGGGAAGCTGGTGGAAACGCGGGCTCCGTTTCGGTGCCATTGGCTGGATACTTATGGTGCCGTGGTTCCAGTTCTACCTGCCGTGGAATGTGTTGCTGGAGCCGGCACTTCTTGTTTTGCTCGAAATGACTTGCTGGAGTGGAGTACTGCTGTTGACCGGCCTGACCATTGCAGGGGTGGAACAAAAGCTGGACAAAAAGAATGTTATCTGATTGGATTTTGATAACGTGTTCGATAGATGAGCCAATGGGTGATGCGTTATTGGCTATCAGTGGCTTTTTCCCTATCGCATGAAATGAAATGCCGGCTATCCGAAAAAGCTACATATACAGGTACGGCTTCCAGTGTTCCTGGACTCCGTTCATCAGATTCCGGAAAAATGTGATGTGGATAGGACGATAAGGTTTGGTACGAAGGGGCATTCGCGCCTCATCGGGAGTCCGGTTTCCTTTCTTTACGTTGCAGGTATTGCATGCAGTAACAAGGTTCTCCCAACTGTCGCGGCCGCCCCTGCTTCTGGGCATCACGTGGTCGAGCGTGAGATCCGTCTTTACACCGCAGTACTGGCAAGTGTGCATATCCCTTTTCATGATATTTCTTCGGGAAAGTGCAATTCGTGAGTAAGGCAGATTGATGTATTTCCGCAGTCTTATCACCGATGGGTAGGAATACTCATCGTCTACCGTTCTCAGCACCCTTTCCGGGTTGTCATGCAGCATCTCAGCCTTGTTCAGAAAAACAAGTTTTACAGATCGCTGAACGGAACAAATACTCAGCGGCTGATAATCCTGATTCAGTACCAATACTTCCGTTTTCATGTTTCTGTTAATGAGATAGTTTTGCGCGTCTTTTCTGGGTATCTAAATCAACCGTTCAAAAAACGTTTAATTATGAACTATTTTATTCAAAATTTCAACTACTAATAAACAAAATCAGTTCATCCAGGATGATGGGATTGATGGCAATCGCGATAACAATAGAAATAATAAGACCGATAATTGCATAACTCAGGTCTTTCCCAATCAGCCTTAATGTTCTTGGAAGGGGCCTTCCCTTTCCAGAAGAGTCGGTCAGGCTCATGGCAATTTCGCGGCCTGCCAGCAGGCCGATAAACACCCATGTGGTACTCATCGGTATCACGCTAACCGATATAAAATACCAAAGTATGAATGCATATACGCCGTCAATTACGGTTGCAGATCTAACATCGGTTACATCCGACTTTTCAGTCACTATTCTTTGAATTTTATCACCCCTTAAGTAAAACAGTACTCCAAGCCCAAGAAAGATGAATCCGGTAAACAGAAAAAATGCATTCACTGATAATGAACGCGGCAGATACACTGCAATGTTTGCCGCATCCTGCATCAGCCACACAGCCCATAAGCAACCGCTTGTAATCCATTGAATGGGGCGCCAAACCGGATGAGCTTCACCGCTGAACCATTTCAACATCATCCGGTTTAGTGTAAGCCATAAAATTATGGCCACACCAAAAGCTACAAAGTATCCCGAAACACTTTTCTGCAGCATCTGAATAATACCATCTGAGGTGGAAGCAAATGCACTGAGCAGAAGAAATGTTGTAGAAACTGGCATTCTGAGGCGCGTCAGAATCAAAAGAAACAGCGGTGCTGCAACCTGCAAAAACACAAACCGCTGCGGTGCTTCCTCAAACCCTTTTGATGTGAGCCGCTGATAGGTAACATCTCCATCGAAAGTAAACCAGCTGTACGAAACGGTGATTACAAAAATACCGCCAATGAAAAGCCAGAGTACCCACCACTTTTTATCCGCATTGGAGGCGAGAAATGTGCCTATGGTTTGAATGCTGTCGTTGGCAATAGCTGAGTATGCTGCAAAGAAAAAGCCTATCCACATAGCGATATGCGGCGTTTGATACGTAGCGGCCGCAATAAAAAAAAAGATCCCGATCAGTACCAGAAACCCTCGCTCGCGTATAAGAAAACTGTTTAGCCGGGCCTTAAACGACTTCCCGTCTTCAATAAGTAGCCGGTTCTTTTTCTTTTTCTTTCTCTTCTTCGACATACCACGCGGGTACACATTTAAAGACCAATGTTAATCGTTATATCATAGCCTGTATACTGTATTGCACCGGTAAATTGTGCTCTTCTAAGCCGTAAACCGTATCGTTAAACAGCAAATCCTGCCTGAAGCGGACACAATCGGGAAAGGTAGTTTTTTTGTATTAAGAAAATATTACCCGTTGACGAACATATCCATTTAAAAAAGAATTTTTCCTTGAAAAAAAAGTCAGTAGTTTTCGGTTCAAGTTTTCAAAAAAACCCCTCAGCATTTTAAACAAGCGCTTCCACGGCTACTCCATATGTCATCTACCAAAGAGCAATACGCAACTACCTATTATAAAGAACCGGGGCCCAAATTAGATAAAGAGTCCCCCTTCGAATCTATGATGGAAAGATTCAGATTCGCCGCTGAAATTCTGAATCTCGACGAAGGAATGTTTCAATACTTAGCCAGTCCGGTAAAGCAGGTTATCGTTTCCATTCCGGTGGTGATGGACGATGGACGCATTGAAGTTTTTGAAGGGTATCGTGTGATCCACGATAACGTGCTCGGCCCTTCAAAAGGCGGAATCCGCTATGCGCCCGATGTAAACCTCGACGAAGTGAAAGCACTTGCATCCTGGATGACCTGGAAATGCGCGGTTGTGAACGTGCCTTTTGGGGGTGCCAAAGGGGGAGTAAGGGTTGATCCAAAGAAACTATCCTATTCCGAACTCGAGAGGCTAACGCGCCGCTACACGGCCAACCTGCTGGAAGTTTTTGGTCCGGACCGTGACATTCCTGCGCCCGACATGAATACAAACGAGCAGATCATGGCATGGATCATGGACACCTACAGCATGAATTCGCTCCGAACGGAAACTGCTGTTGTTACAGGTAAGCCCATTATTCTTGGCGGCTCGCAGGGGCGAAAGGAAGCAACCGGCCGGGGTGTTGTTACCGTTACACTTGCCGCACTCAGTAAACTTGGTATTATGCCCAACAGAGCCAATGTTGCGGTGCAGGGCTTCGGAAACGTGGGCTCCGTATCAGCAGAGCTAATGTATGAGCAAGGAGCCAAAGTGGTTGCCGTAAGCGATATTTCAGGAGGCTATTTCAATAAAAAAGGCTTGGATATCCCAGAAATGATCAGCTATATGCGTAACAATAGTAATACTCTTGAGGGATATGCCGATGCGGAGAAATTGACCAATGAAGAACTGCTTGAGATCGATTGCGACGTTTTGATTCCCGCTGCAAAAGAAGATCAGATAAGCCGGCACAATGCGGAAAACATTAAAGCTAAAATCATCTCCGAAGGAGCCAACGGGCCGGTTACCGCCAATGCCGACGCTATTCTGGAAAAAAATGGTATTATGGTAATACCTGATATTCTTGCGAATGCAGGCGGCGTAACAGTATCTTACTTCGAATGGGTGCAGGACCGGCAGGGTTATTTCTGGACCGAAGAGCGCGTCAACAGAAGGCTTAACAGAATGATGCGTACGGCATTCGACAATCTTTATAAGGTTAGTGAAGAATATAACATTACGCTTCGTCAGGCAGCTTATGTGTATGCCATTAACAAGGTGGCAGCCACATTGAAAATGAGGGGTATTTACGCTTAAACAGCATACCGAACACGGCAACTCATGTCGCAGAATACTTACCGGCTCACATTGAAATCGACTCATCAGGAATCGGAACGAATTCCTGATTATATATCTGAACTGCAGCCAAAAGCAGAACTATCGGATGATGAAACCTCAAATTTGATGCTTCTTGTGAGTGAAGCCGTTACCAATGCCATTGAGCACGGCAACATGCTTGATCCTGATAAGAAAGCCGAATTAACCATTGAGGTGTTAGCGGATAAAATTACGGTAACGGTGACAGATGAGGGAGAGGGATTTGATCCCGATGAACTGACCGAGAACCCTATTAACGAAGATAACCTTCTGAACGTGAGAGGCCGGGGTGTTTTTATTCTGAGGGAGCTAACAGATGAATTGACTTTTCCTGATGACGGAAGAACCACAAGGTTCGTTATTCATCGTCAAAATTAATACTGCCTTTCTGAGAAAATATTCTTGATGTAACTGTGAAAGGCATGGTTGTTTGGCAAGCTCATATTTTTCCCAAACCCGATTAACGAAGTGATTGGTTTTACATTGAGTAGATAGCATCAACGTCACCGCTCAACCTCAATAGTTCCGTTTCCGCCACTTTTGCCTCAAATTGAGCACTTATCAATCTGTTTTCAGCACTTACAAGCGTTCTTTGAGCTTCTCTGAATTCAAGTGAGCTAATAGATCCAAGCCTGAAGCGCTCAAGTGCAATTTCAAGCGTTACTTCGGCATTTATAAGATTTTCCTGTTCCAGGTCTACCAGTTCGAGGCTATTTTGATATGCTCTGAAAACTGCAAGAAAATCTGATTCAAGGCGCAGTGTACTGGCTTCAAGATTAAGCTCTGCGTTCTTTTGATTGATCTGGGCATTCTGAACTCTTCGGTTTGTATCAAATCCGTTGAAGATATTCACTCGTGCGGTGATTCCGATCGAAAACCCTGTGGTTTCGTTAAATCTGAAAAATCCGCCATCATTTCGATTACGGCTGTAGCTATAGCCTGATGTAAGGGATAATTCCGGAAAGCGCTCACCGTTCAGTCTCCTCACTTCGAGCTTTGAAATATCTTTCTGCATGCGGGCTATTGCGAGTTCGGCATTATCCGCCATAAGTCTGTTGTAAAGCTCCTCCCTTGAGAGAAATCGATTCAATCGAATTTCTTCAGTTACTTCATATTCTGTTGCAGGATCTCTCGAGAGCAATTCATTTAATTGGATTTTGGCCTCTGTAAGATTATTCAGTTCGCGCAGCCTCGCAGCCCTGTCGGCATTCAGATCAGATTGTGCCTGCAACAATTCGTACTGGGAACCACTGCCTACCTCAACTTTTGCCTCTTCAATTTCGATTCTCTCACTCGACACTGCAATATTGTCTTCAAGAACCTTAATCTGTTCCGTTATCCTGATAATATTATAATATGCCAGAGCGATGTTGGCTACAAGATCTTCAAGGTTTAAACGCAGTTCCTTATTGCTTACATCCTTAAGCCGGCCGAGCCGATCGTATTCGGTAAACATTTGCAAGCCATCGAATAGCGTCCAGTTAAGATTCAATGAAGCGGAAGTTGACGAACTGCGGGCTCCCGTATTTGTTTGTGAATCTCCGGCAGCAGATTCGAATTCACTGTCTTCTAAACTTTCATTTCTGGAAGCTGTTAAGTCGAGTGAAGGAAGAAAGCCTGCATTTCCCAGCGAATGATTATTTGCGGCTTGTTGCTGCAGATTTTGTGAGATCTGCACGCCGAAATTATTATCGAGACCAATTTGTACAGCTTCATGGAGTGTTAACAGGTTTTGCTGCTGCGCTTTTAACGGAGTGTTAAACCCGGTAAAGATCAGAATTCCAGCTACAATTGCAGTGAATACATTTTTTTTTTCGATCATAAACCAGCAGGCTCAAGTTCTTTATCTGCTTTTAATGCTTTCTCTTGTATTTCAAGCTTTACCTTTTTGTCGGAGGCCAAATAGCTGTATATGGCAGGTATGATGAAAAGTGTAAGAAAACTTCCAATCAGAAGGCCGCCGATAACAGCAATACCCATCGATGTTCTGCTTTCAGCGCCCGCTCCCAAAGCTAGGGCTATTGGCAGAATTCCAAGTATGGTAGAAATTGTTGTCATAAGTATTGGACGAAATCTTACAACGGCCGCATCCATTATCGAATCCATTACGCTCATTCCCTGTAGCTGACGCTGGTTCGCGAATTCAACGATCAAGATTCCGTTTTTTGCAATCAGGCCTACAAGCATCACAATACCTATCTGGCTGAAGATATTCAGTGTTTGGCCGAAATACCAAAGTGACAAAAGCGTGCCGAATACCGCTAGCGGTACAGTAAACAGAATAATGAAAGGATCCCTGAAACTTTCGAATTGTGCTGCCAGAACCAGATATATCAGGATAATTGCCAGAATAAAAATAAACATGAGACTTGCTGCGCTCTCAGCAAAATCTCTGGATGGTCCAGTGAGATCCGTTACAATGGTGCTTGGCAGAATCTCAGCAGCAATTTCATCCATGGCGTCAATTCCATCACCAATCGTAAAACCCGGTGCCAGTCCCGCCGATACGGTAGCAGAACTGAATCGATTGAACCTGAACAGTTGAGGGGGGGTGCTTGATTCACGGATGGTAACAAGATTGTCGAGCTGCACCAGGCCACCGTTTGCATTTCGTACAGAAATTGTTCTCAAGTCTACAGGCTCATTCCTGAACCGGCGCTCCATCTGGCCTATTACCTCATATTGCTTCCCATCCATGATGAAAAAGCCAAATCGATTGCCTGAAAGTGATAACTGCAGGGTTCTGGCTATGTCGCGAGTACTTACGCCCAATGCTCTGGCACGATCACGGTCAATGTCTACCTGGAGTTCCGGCTGGTTAAATTTCAGGTTTACGTCAGCAAATGTGAATGCCGGATGATTATTCGCAGCATCAAGGAACTCCGGCAGGATGTCTTCGAGCTGACTCAAAGTCTGGGCCTGAAGTACGTATTGTACCGGAAGTCCACCACGACGATCGCCAATCGATTGCGGCTGAGATACAAACGTTCGCGCGCCGGTAAGCTCTCCCAGCAACCCTGTAAGTTCATCCGCAATTTCCTGTTGCGACCTGTCTCGTTCGGATGGATCAACAAGCCTGATAAAACCAAAGGCCGAATTCACGGAACTGGCTGCACCGAAACCTGGCGACGTCACCGTGTTAATGGCTATCAATTCAGGCACATTTTCACGTACTGTTGATATAACCCTGTCCACGTAATTATCCATGTACTCAAAGGTTGCACCTTCGGGAGCGGTCGCTGAAATTCGCATCTGACTGCGGTCTTCGAGGGGAGCGAGTTCCTGAGGAATGTTCACATAAAGCAGTGTGATGAATCCAAAGGCTGCGGCCATGATTACAAAAGCCACCCAGCGAACATTCATGAATGTTTGCAACGACTCTTTGTATACCCTATTCAGCCAAACAAAGATGGGTTCTGTTAGATTGTAGAATCTGTTTTTCTCAGCACCTTTAGCAAGAATTTTGGTTGAAAGCATCGGTGTGAGCGTAAGTGCAACAAATGAAGATATGATCACCGCTCCGGCAATCGCGACCCCAAATTCCCGAAATAATCTGCCCGTTGTACCACCCAGAAACAGAATCGGCATAAACACGGAAACCAGCGCCAGCGATGTAGCAACAACAGCAAAAAAGATTTCTTTAGCCCCAAGAATTCCCGCCTCGATAGCCGGCAGGCCCTGTTCCATTTTTGCGTAAATATTTTCGAGAACTACGATAGCATCATCCACGACCAGGCCGATAGCCAGAACCACGGCGAGCATTGTCAAAACATTGATCGAGAATCCCGCAATGTACATGATGAAGAAAGTCCCGATGAGAGCAATCGGTATCACAATGATTGGAATCAGCGTGGTTCTCCAGCTCCTCAGAAAAAGGAAAATAACGATGATAACCAGTCCAAGTGCGATGAACACCGTCTGCTGCACTTCATTCACAGATTGCTGTATGTAATCAGTTGTATTAAATCCAATGGCCAGCTCAATGTCGTCATCAAGATCGGCTTCAATTCTTTCAACGCGAGCAAAAAATTCTTCTGCAATATCGAGCTGATTCGTACCCGGTTGCGGTATTACCACTACACCAACCATTGGCACGCCATTGCGCTTCAGTACCGTGCGCATGTTTTGAGCTTCGATTTCGGCGTATCCGATATCTCTGAACCGCACTTTACGACCGTCTCTCTCTAGAACTATCAAGTTGTTAAAATCTTCTTCTGTTACCAGCCGGCCCATGGTTCGCACCGATAATTCGGTAACCATACCTTCTATGCGGCCTGAAGGCAGTTCCACATTTTCACGGTCGAGGGCCTCCTGTACATCCAGCGGCGTAAGACCATACGCAGCCAGCCTGATGGGATCCATCCAAAGCCGCATGGAGTACTGCTTTGAACCCCATACCCGGATCTCACTTACACCCGGGATGGTCTGCAGTCTTTCTTTAAAAATATTTTCCGCTATTGCCGTTAAATCTAAAAGATCGCGGCGGTCGCTGTTGATGTTAAGAAAAATGATTGGTGAAGCGTCGGCATCGGCTTTGGTAACGGTAGGCAGATCGGCATCGGGGGGTAGATTACGCTGTGCTGAAGCAACACGGTCGCGTACATCGTTTGCACCGGCATCCAGGTCAACATCAAGTTCAAACTCTACGGTAATGGTGCTTCTTCCGTCTCTGCTTACAGATGTTACTGTTCGGATACCCGATACGGCATTTACAGCCTCTTCCAAAGGTTCAGTAATTTGTGATTCAATCACATCCGCGTTGGCCCCAACATAAGAGGTGGCAACCGTAACCACCGGTGCATCAACGGAAGGGTACTCGCGAACCCCGAGATAAAAAAATGAGATGATTCCGAACAGTACGATCACAATCGACATAACGGAGGCCAGTACAGGTCGTCGGATGCTGAGTGATGAGAGACGGCTCATATATCGGTTGTTTTCTTAATATCTATAATTTCTACATCCATTCCGGGCCTCACCTGAAGTAATCCCGTGGTTAATACAGTATCGCCGTGGGCAACACCTTCAATTACCTGAATTTTTTCGCTTGTTCGAATACCGGTTCTGATTCTCGATTCTTCCACTTTACCATCTCTCACAAGAAACACCTTTTGCGAATTTAGTTCCGGTATCACGGATATGCTCGGAAGCATCAATGCATCGTTAATTTCCTCCAATATAAGCGTGATGTTTGCGAATGCCCCGGGAAATAAAAGCCTGTCCGGATTGCCGCTCAAAGCTCTAATTCTAAGCGTTCTCGTTTCCGGATCTATCCTCGGCTCAATCGCATAAACCGAACCAGTGAATGTAGAATCGTAACCCTGTACCGTGAAGTTGATTGCATCGCCAATATTGACCCTTGAAATAAAGCGTTCCGGAATGGAGAAATCAATCTTTACCGGATCTATGTCTTGAAGAGAAGCAATTCTTGTATTTGGGCTAATATAACTGCCTACACTTACAAACTTTAAACCGACAATTCCGTTGAATGGCGCTCTCACTTCAGTTTGCTCGATCTGAGCATCGATGAGCTGCTTTTCGGCACGCAAAACATTCACTTCATTTAGAGTTGCATCATAATCATCCTGACTTATACCACCCCTTTCCAGGAGCCTTGCTTGCCGCACCTCTCTTTGTTCAGCGAGATTGAGCCGGAATTGTGTTCTTGCTTTTTGAGCCTGCAGTTGGCTGTCATTAATCTTCAGAAGCAAGTCGCCTTGTGAAACTTCGCGTCCCTCTTCAAAATAAATATCCGTTATAATTCCGGAGGCTTCGGCGCTCAGCTCAACTTCTTCATTTGCCGCAACAGAGCCGCTCGTAAATATCCTGTCTTCAATCGTTTCAAAATCTGCGATTACAGCTTCAACAGTGGTAGCGCCTCCCCCGCGATTCATCTGTTGTGAGCCCGTCGAGCTGCCTGAGCTTGAACTGAACAGCGGCATCACTTTCGGATATGCCAACGCACCTGCTACCAGCAGAAATACGCTTAGCATGATTATTCTTTTTGTAAGTTTACTCATGAAATCGATTGTTTGTACACCTGTGCGATAACGGATCAATTTAAAATATAGTTCTGACCAATGTAGCTGCCTATTGTAAAATGTTGTTCAGGAATAGCTTGTAATAGATTTAAATGAAAAAATTAACTGAAACAGCTTCAAATAATTGGGCACGCCGGATTACGTCGCCACCCAAAAAAAAAGGCGTTGAATTTAAATCAACGCCTTTTTTAATTTGCCGCACAGAGCTTGTTTACGCGAGCTGTGCATCTAATTGCTTTTTAATCTGGGTTTTAGGTACGGCTCCGATTATTTGATCAACAACTTCTCCATCCTTAAAAATCAGGAGTGCCGGAATACTTCTGATACCGTATTTCACGGAAACTTCCGGATTGTGGTCTACATTGACTTTGCCAACCTTAGCCTTGCCTTCATATTCGCCGGCGAGTTCATCAACTACCGGTCCAACCATACGGCAAGGGCCACACCATTCAGCCCAAAAGTCAACAAGTACAGGTTGGCTGGCACTTTCTACTTCGGTAGAGAAATTCGAATCGGTTAATTCTAATGGTTTACTCATAATATTGATTGTGATTTTTGAATTTTATCGTCTAAATATCGGATTAAAATTACTAACCCGCTTATATCAATTTGTTATACCATTCATTGTCAATAATTATGAGGTGGGCTATCTCCGTAAAACATTTGAACTTTATCTGTTTCGCTGCAGCATAACAGATTCTTCTCCAATTATATTTCTCAGCCCATCCAGCAATTCATTGGTTGGCTCAACCACGAACTTCCGAACATTCATTTTCAGTGGCCTTTTTGCAGGGCTGCTGTCAACAACAAGCCTTACCGGAGTTTCCCCCTTATGTATACTGAACAGGGTTGCGATACGGTGAAAATCGTCTTTCGAGATTTCATCGGTTTTAAAATGAAGCTTCAACTGCAGCTTCGACTGAAACATTTCGCGCAGATTCTCAACCCTTTCCAAAGAATTTGCGATTATTTTTGGCGGATCGTCTCGTTTTGAAATACTGCCCTCAATCATAACTACGGTATCGGGTGCAATGAGGCCCTGGTGGCGATCATAAACTTCACTGAATATTAGCACCTCGGTGGCACCATGAAGATCCTCGATCTGGGCAAATGCCATCGGGCGTCCTTTTTTGTCAGAAATGCGCTTCACGGCGGTAAAAATACCGATCACTTTTACCGACTCTCTGTCATTCAATTTTCTGAGTGATTCATCTGATAGCGTATGACTTGCGAAGAGTTTTGAATCTTCGCGATACTTATCGAGAGGGTGCCCGCTGAGATAAAAACCTATCAGTTCTCGCTCTTTATTAAGCCGTTCAATATTGGTCCATGGCGGACACTCACGCAGTTTAGGCTCGCTTGCTATGCCGCCCGAGCCGGGAGCACCGCCAAAGAGGCTCACCTGATTTAGTCGTTCTTCCTCCTGCTTTCTGGAGGCATAGCTTAGTACGTCGTCAATGCTGGCCATAAGCTGGGCCCTGTTCTGGTGAAGCGAATCGAATGCACCTGCCTGAGCGAGGCTTTCAATGGTTTTCTTGTTGCAAATGCGAGTGTCAATCCTTGAAGAAAAGTCGAAAATACTTCTGAATGGGCCCTTTTCATTTCTCTCCTTCGCCAACTGTTCAATTGCTGCGGAACCCACTCCCTTAATCGCAGACATACCGTACTGAACACGCCCATTACGCGCTACAAATTTACCCTCAGCCGTGTTCACATTCGGCGGATCAACCGGAATGCCGATGCGCTGGCACTCTTCAATAAAGAAGCTCACCTTTTTGATATCGTTCATGTTGTGGCTTAATACGGCCGACATATATTCTGCCGCATAGTTTGCCTTGAAATACATCGTCTGGTACGCCACAACTGAATAGGCCGCAGAGTGCGATTTGTTGAAGCCGTAGCCGGCAAACAACGCCATCTTATCAAATACATCCTTTGCGGTCTTTTTATCGTACCCTTTTTCTACGGCCTGTCGCACAAATTTCTCTTCTTCAGGCGGTAGCAGCTCGGGCTTTTTCTTTCCCATGATTCTTCTGAGAACATCCGCTTCGCCAAGCGTGTAGCCACCCATTCTCTGCGCCACCATCATGATCTGCTCCTGGTAGATCATGATCCCATAGGTCGGTTCCAGAATATCACGCAGGTCGTCATGATCGTAAACAACCTCCTCTTCACCGTGCTTTCTTTTGATGTAATCGGGAATAAACTGCATCGGGCCTGGCCGATACAATGCGTTCATAGCAATCAGATCGTCAATCACAGTGGGCTTAAGCTGCTTGAGGTACTTACGCATTCCATCAGACTCGAACTGGAAGATCCCTACTGTTCCTCCATTCTGGAACATCTCGTAGGTTTTTTCATCATCCAGGGGAATATCATTCAGATTGTATTCAATTCCTTGGTTTTCTTTCACATACCCGATTGCCGTTTTCAGGATCGACAGGGTTTTCAGGCCCAAAAAGTCCATCTTCAGCATACCGGCATCTTCAATCACCTTACCATCGAATTGCGTCACATAAAGATCGACATCCTTGGCCGTACCGATAGGTATGTAGTTTGTGAGCTTATCAGGAGCGATGATGATTCCCGCCGCATGGATCCCCGTATTGCGTACAGAGCCTTCGAGCGTTTCCGCCATCTGCAGAGTGCGACCTTCAAGCGAATCCGACTCTTTAATCTCCTTCAGTTCCCTCACCTCTTTGAATGCATCTTCGAGGGAGATTCCGATTGTTTCCGGCACAAGTTTGGCGATCCGGTCGGCATCCGGAAGGGGGAGGTCGAGCACGCGCGCAACGTCTCTTACCGATGAGCGCGCCGCCATGGTTCCGAATGTGATAATATGCGCAACCTGTTCACGCCCGTATTTTTTGACCACATACTCGATAACACTCTGACGCCCGTCATCATCGAAATCAATATCGATATCGGGCATTGATACACGTTCCGGATTCAGAAATCGCTCAAAAAGCAGATCATATTTTAGCGGGTCAATATTGGTTATTCCGGTGCAGTAGGCTACCACAGATCCAGCTGCTGATCCACGACCAGGCCCTACATACACGCCCATCTCCCTGGCTGCGCGTATAAAGTCTTGCACAATGAGAAAGTAACCGGCAAAACCCATCGTTTTAATGATGTTGAGCTCGTGGTTAATGCGGTCCATCACTTCATCCGAAAGCTCGCCATAGTGTACGTTGGCTCCTTGAGTGGTAAGGTGACGCAAATAATCGTCCTCAGTTTCGAATCCTTCAGGCAGCTGAAAGTTTGGCAGAATCACATCGCGTTCCAGTTTCAGCGGCTCAATTTTATCGGCAAGCTCTTTTGTATTTGCGATGGCCTCCGGCAAATCGGCAAACAGAGCCTTCATCTCCTCCTGCGTCTTGAAATAGAACTCGTCGTTCGGAAATCCGAACCTGCGATCGCGCCCTTTTCCGATAGGAGTGGAAATCAGGTCATTGTTATCGATACACAATAGCGCATCGTGAGCTTTCGCATCTCCCTTGTCCACGTAAAACGTATTATTGGTGGCAATAACTTTGATCCCGTATTTCTCAGCAAACTTCAGCAGAACACTGTTCACCCTCTCTTCCTCCTCGAGGCCATGCCGCATGAGCTCAATGTAAAGATCCTCGCCGAACAGATCGCGCCACCACTTTAGTGCCTCTTCAGCAATTTCTTCACCGCGGTTTAAAATCAGGTCAGGCACTTCGCCAAGAATGCCCCCGGTCGTGGCAATCAGCCCTTCCCGATAATTTTCAACCAGCTCCCGGTCAATTCTCGGAAACTTATAGTAGTACCCTTCGATGTAACCCAACGAACACATTTCGGCCAGGTTGCGGTAGCCCTCCATATTTTTGGCAAAAAAGATCTGCTGATAGCGCTTGTCTTTGTGATCGCGTGTAAATCGTTTCTGATGCCTGTCTTCAACAAAATAGGCCTCCAGGCCAATAATCGGCTTAATGTCCTGCTCGTAGGCTGCTTTTGCAAAGTGAAATGCTCCGAACATATTTCCCAGGTCGGTGAGGGCAATGGCGGGCATACCATCTTTCTTTGCTTTGGATACAATCTCCTTCACGCCCGAAGCGGCCTGCAGAACGGAAAATTTGGTGTGATTGTGAAGATGAATAAACGGTGAATCCACTGTCTCGCCGGCAGCCTCTCTGGGCATATCGATAGCAGCGATGGATTCTTCTTCCTCGCGGGTTACTCCTCTCCGTCGAAGCTCCTCCACCGTTGGCATGTAATTCGAAGGGTCAATCAGCTGAGATGCTTGAACGGGTGGCTGACCCGGCTCTGCTGAGAGCTGCGGCTGAATTACCCCTATTCGAACCAGTTCCAGGAAAGCGCGCGCCGTTGCATCCACATCCGCCGCGGCATTATGTGCCTCTTCAAAACCGATCTGAAAAAGCTTGTGATGTAACTCTGCGAGCGTTGGCCATTTATATCTGCCGCCGCGGCCTCCCGGGAGAGCACAATAATCGGTGGCTTCATCCTTAGTATCGATCGGGCGCTTTTCGGGCAGCGGATTTTCCATACCCAGTCGCAAATATTCCGATCCCAAAATGTTCAGGTCGAATTCCAGGTTGTGCCCGATCAAAAACGTGCATCTTTCAAGGTCACGATTAAAGATGTCGATGACTTCATCGAGCGAAATACCTTCCCTGTTTGCGCGCTCGGTGGAAATACCATGAATTTTTTCTGAATTAAACGGAATTGTAAAACCGTCGGGTTTTACTATATAATCGCCTGATGAAATCAGCTTACCGGATACATCATGTACCTGCCATGCGAGCTGAACACATCTCGGCCAGTTATCGAAATCGGTTAGCGGAGCTGAAAAATTCTGGGGCAGGCCGGTGGTTTCGGTGTCAAATATCAGGTACATAAATGGGGCTGATGATTGCTAATTCAGAAAGGTTTTTCAATTGAAATGAATATACAAACCGGAGGCGGGAAAGTGGAATTAAAATGACAACCCTCACAACCTGCCATAGTCACGATCCCGTGCATTTTCGGGATCGGGTCATGGTAGAGTTGTAAGATCCAGCCATCAGCCTAAAATCTTCATCATTCACTTCCCCAACCCCAACTCTACCGGGACCGGAAAAACACCGGACTCCGGCAGGTTGGGTGAAACACTACCTCACAACCTGCCATAGT
>PWWL01000271.1 GCA_003561515.1 Balneolaceae bacterium | reverse complement strand
CCTTAAAACGTCCGTAGGTCCTTTAAGCGTCTATTTGCCAACGAACTCGTAACGATTGAAGGACTTTCGCTTCGCTACAGACGCTTCAATGTTACTTATTAATTCAACCGCTCAACGCGTTACCTTAATTTATCCTGGCACTTTACATATTATGATGCTTCTGCTAATTTGAAATATGATAATAATCCGATCAATATTTTTATCTACAAACGGCATCCTGCATGACAACCAAATCATCGTTTATCAAATATTCCGTTAAATGGCTGCTGCTATTCACGGTACTTGTTTTAGCTCCCTTGATTTTGGCATTGTTTGGCCATCAGGAGGAGAACCGCGGTTTTTGGATTGAATTTGGCGTGGGGCTCGGCTTTATAGGCCTTGCCATGATGGGCCTTCAGTTTGTACTTACCGCCCGTTACAGCAAAATTGGCGCACCTTTTGGGCTCGATGAACTCCTGCATTTCCATGGCCAGGCAGGGTATTTCGCATGGGGATTTATTATGGCTCACTTTGTCGTGCTTTTTGTGGCCGATTCTCAGTTCTGGGAATTTCTCGATCCGCGGGTGAACCTGCCCAGGGCACTGGCACTATCGGGTGTGATCGTTGCTGCAACGGCGCTGATTGCCACCACTCACTGGCGCGAAAAGTTTGGAATCATTTATGAGTGGTGGAGAGCCTCACACGGAATTCTTGGCTTGTTTGTCGTTTTTGTCGGCACGGTCCACATCCTTCAGGTTAGTCACTACGTGTCTGAACCGTGGCAAAAAGCCGTTTGGGTTACACTCAGCGTTGCAGCCATTGGAATGTTGGTGCATAACAGGGTCTGGCGCCCTTTGCTGATGAAGAAACGGCCATGGAAAGTTACCTCCATTACCGAAGAGGTAAATACCATTTGGTCGATAGAGCTTGAACCTGTATCGCACAGCGGCTTGCAGTTTAATGCGGGTCAGTTTGTCTGGATAACACTCGGCGATTCACCTTTTAAACTGCAGCAGCATCCGTTCACCATTTCGTCTGCCCCCGAAGAAAAAAATGTTCGTCTTACAATTAAATCACTTGGTGATTTTACGAAAGAAATCAAAAATCTTGTGCCCGGTTCCACAGCTTTCGTGGAAGGGCCCTACGGAAACTTTACGGTTGATGCTTCCATAAAAACCCACAATGTGTTTATTAATGGAGGAATTGGCATTACACCTACTATGAGTATTCTTCAGGATCTCAGAAGCAAACAGGATCAGAGGCAGACAACCATAATTTACGGCACTCCATCTTTCGGGCTTACCCCGTTCTATGAGGAGTTAAAAGTACTCTCAAGTGAACTAAATCTGAAGGTTGTTCATGTTTTTGAAGAGGCTCCGGATGATTGGGATGGCGAAACCGGGTTTATTACCGAGGAAATTATGAAGCGTTATTTGCCGGATGACACTTCCAATTGCGAGTTTTTTGTGTGCGGCCCGCCGCCCATGATGGACATGGCAGAATCTACATTACGCAAGTGGGGTGTACCGGTATACCGTGTGCATTCGGAAAGATTTAATATCGTTTAAACAAACACAAAGAACTCATGCTTCATATCTATATCCGGAGGGTCGTGATAATTATCTCGGCCATTCTCCTTGTCGCCATTGCCATTTTTGCTTCTGTGGGTTAATAAAACACAGTACGCTATATGGTGTAGTTACAGGGATACCTTTGACGTGAGAAAATACGTAAGCAAATTTCAGAATCCATATAACTCAACTTTCGCAATAAACTATCAATCTCAGCCAGAATGAGTATTTAAAGTATTCCTCGATGAGTTACGCTGAGTTTGGCAGAGATTTTCGCAGAAATCGGCGAAAATTTGCGGGTTCAACTGCGCTTATCTTTTCACCACGAAGTGAAACTCCGCGAGAATCACTAACTGCGAAAGTTGAGACATATGTTACACGTGCCCCTGGGCAATCATCGCATCGGCCACTTTGATAAACCCTGCGATGTTGGCTCCTTTCACGTAGTTGATTTCTCCATTCTCTTTTCCATATTCGGTACACTTGCCGTGAATGGTCTGCATGATTTCCACAAGTTTTTCATCCACATCCTCGAAGCTCCATGCCAAGCGTTTTGCATTTTGGGTCATTTCGAGGCCCGATACGGCAACCCCGCCTGCATTCGATGCTTTGCCTGATGCGTAAGCCACACCTGCTTTCTGAAAAGCCTTAATGGCGCCATCGGTGCAGGGCATATTGGCGCCTTCAGCCACAAAAGCAACTCCGTTGTCAATAAGCGCTTTGGCATCGTTCTCTTCAACTTCGTTTTGAGTGGCACAAGGCAGGGCCACGTCGCAGGGCACTTCCCACGGCTTAGATTCGCGGAATTCGCACCCGAACTCTTCCGCATATTCGCTGATCCGCCCGCGTCTTTCATTCTTTAGCTCCTTTATCCAGGCCAGCTTTTCATCGCTGATGCCATCCTCATCCAGGATGTACCCGTCAGAGTCGGACATGGCTATCACCTTTGCACCCAGGTGAATCGCTTTCTGGCAAGCAAACTGTGCCACGTTACCCGACCCGGAAATAATCACCCGCTTGCCCTCAATCGACTCACCTTTCTGCTCCATCATCTCCCGCACAAAGTAGAGCAGTCCGAACCCGGTTGCCTGAAGGCGTACCTTGCTGCCTCCGTATGCAAGCCCCTTCCCGGTCAGCACACCCGTAAATTCGGCAGTGAGCCTTTTGTACTGCCCAAACATATATCCCACCTCGCGCTCACCCACACCAATATCACCGGCCGGTACATCAGTATCGTTCGAAACATACCGGTAAAGCTCGTTTACGAAGCTCTGGCAAAAGCGCATAATTTCGGATTCCGATCTTTTACGAGGGTTAAAATCAGATCCTCCCTTGCCGCCGCCGAGAGGCAGGCCTGTGAGACTGTTCTTGAAGGTTTGTTCGAACGCCAGGAATTTGATGATGCTCAGGTTTACCGAAGGTTGAAACCGCAGCCCACCTTTGTACGGGCCAAGTGCACTGTTAAACTGGACTCGGAACCCGCGGTTTACACGATAGTTTCCGTCATCGTCTTCCCAGGGAACGCGAAACTGGATGGCCCTTTCGGGTTCAATAATGCGCTCAAGCAGTCCCGGTTTTCGGTACTTTTCATTTTCGCGAACAAACGGAATCACATCCTCCATCACCTCGAAAACCGCCTGCCGGAACTCTTTCTGGTGAGGATCCCTCTGCTTAACGATTTCCATGATCTCTTCAAGGGTGGTGTCAGTTAGCCGTGGCATATGCATTCAATTTCAGTTTTATATGGAGCTTGTCTCGCAAGCAAACTCCTTAACAGATCAAGCGGCCTTATCAATCCTTTTTTCACCGGCTGATTTTAATTTCTTGAGTCTTCGCCTTCCCAGGATATATTTTTCCAATTCTACCAACAGAAACACGACGAATCCACCACCCAGAGGGTACACCCAGTACCACGCCCTGTGTGGGGCAGTTGCGAACCATTCATTCATGAATGGAGCATAGGTAAATATGAGCTGGAAAAAGATCAGGAAGCCAACCGCATAAAAGGCATATTTGTTATTGAAAAATTTGCGATCGATAGCCGCTTCATGCATTCTCCTGCAGTTAAACAGATAAAATAGCTGGCCCGCTACGAGAGTATTTACTGCTACTGTCCGTGCTTCGTCAATGTCGTAACCCATATCGCTGAGCCAGTAGTAGAGAGAAAGGGTGAGGCCACCTATAAGCAGTGAAACAAAAACTACTCTCCACAGAAAATACCCCCCCAAAATTGGAGCTTTGCTGTCGCGCGGCGGGCGCTTCATTACCCCTTGTTCGCTTGGCTCAAACGAGAGAGCCAGCGCCAGTGTAACCGCAGTAACCATGTTTACCCAGAGAATCTGAACCGGTGTGATTGGCAGTGTAATACCGATCAGAACGGCAACCATTATCACAAACGACTCCGCACCGTTGGTGGGAAGTATAAAGAGGATGGCTTTTCGCAGGTTGTCGTAGATGGTGCGTCCCTCTTCAACGGCGTTTGCAATGGATGCAAAGTTGTCGTCTGCGAGCACCATTTCGGCCGCGTCTTTGGTAACCTCCGTTCCCTTGATGCCCATGGCGATACCCACATCGGCCCGTTTGAGTGCGGGAGCATCGTTCACTCCGTCACCGGTCATAGCGCAAATTTTCTTTCTGGCCTGCAGTGCTCGCACCAGCCTCAGTTTATGCTCGGGGCTTGTCCTCGCAAACACATCGTATTCAATAACCGCCTCCTTCAGCTGTTCATCGTCCATCTGTTCAAGTTCCTGTCCGCTGATCGCCTTCTCGCCATCCCCGATGCCCAGTTCTTTACCGATAGCGCGCGCTGTTATTACATGGTCGCCCGTTATCATTTTCACCTTGATTCCAGCCTCTTTGCACTTCTCAATGGCCTGGATCGCTTCTGGGCGGGGCGGATCAATCATCCCCAGAATTCCGAGAAAAACATAGCCTTCCCGAATGTCTTCGTGTTCTATGTTCTTTACCTCGTCGCTCACCATTTTATAGGCAGCTGCAATCACCCTCCGGCCCTCATTGGCCTGTCGCTCAATTTCATTGTTCCAATAATCCTTTTGCAGATCCTGCTCCCCATTTGCGGTTTTTTCTTTGATGCAAAGCTCCATCATGCGCTCGGGTGCACCCTTAACGAAGATAAACCTCTCGTTCTCGACCTGATTTAGTGTAGCCATATATTTATGGTCCGATTCGAATGGTACATGATCGATCCGTTCAGGATTGAAGTTCCCGTATCCTGCTTTATGCGCCAGCGTCACCAATGCACCTTCGGTTGGGTCACCGTCGATGTTCCACCCTTCATCCGTATTTCTCAGTTCAGCATCATTGCAAGACTTTATGGCCTGCAACATCCGGGATACAACGATTTTTTCATTTACATTTACGGGATCGTCGTCCAATAGAATGTCCCCTTCGGGCTTATATCCGGTTCCTTCAACCCTGAAAACACCCTCAGCCGTCGCGAAAGAAGTGACGGTCATCTCGTTTTTTGTGAGCGTACCAGTTTTGTCAGAACAGATAACCGACACCGAACCCAGGGTTTCCACAGAGGGCAACCTTCTGATGATTGCATTACGCCTTGCCATCGCCTGAACTCCAACGGCAAGGGTAATGGTCATAATTGCAGGCAACCCCTCAGGTATAGCGGCAACGGCAAGACTGATTACAGCCATAAATAGCTCATCAATCGTATAGTCGTGGAAGAAGTAGCCAATGCCAAAGAAGAGGGCTGTAACTGTCAAAATCACGACCGAAAGCGCCTTCCCGAACTGATCGATCTGCCTGAGCAGCGGTGTGGTAATCTGCTCTACATCAGTCATCATCCGGTTAATTTTACCCAGTTCGGTGTGCGCCCCTGTTTCAGCCACAATGCCGCGGCCCCGGCCATATACCACGGATGTACCGGAGAAGGCCATACAGGTCTGGTCGCCTGGAACCGAACCCTCTTCAACGGCGTCGGTATTTTTTTCAACGGCAACCGATTCACCCGTTAGTGCCGACTCCTCAACCCTGAGGTTACGCGTGCTTATCAGCCGGAGGTCGGCCGGTATTTTGTCGCCCGACTCAAGCAGAACCACGTCACCCGGAACCAGCTCCTCCGCCTCAATATCTTTTCGATCGCCGTTTCGAAGCACAGTAGCATGAAGCGAAAGCATTTTCCGGATCCCCTCCAGTGCTTTCTCCGCTTTGCCTTCCTGAACAAAGCCGATGATCGCATTAATCAGGATTACGGCAACGATCACCCAGGTGTCGATCCAGTGATCGAGAAGGGCGGTGATCACCGCGGCTACCATCAGCACGTAGATCAGCACGTTATGAAACTGAAGCAGAAAGCGCATCAGGGCCGATCTCTGTTTGGCTTCGGGCAGTTTGTTAGGCCCATACTCTTCAAGCCGCTTTTTTGCCTCTTCATCAGAAAGGCCGTTTTTATCCGCCGATAGCTGCTCAAGAACGGTATCTTCCTGAATACTGTACCATTTCGTTCTTTCTTCTTTTGCCAGTGTTTTGCCGGAAGCCATAGGTTTTTTTCGGAGTTCGGTTAGTGGTAATGAATGTTAAAATAGAAAATGAGATTGTAGTTTTAAACGTTTTGTGGTGCAATACCACAGTTTTAATAATATTCATACTTTACGCACCGACCTGAAAAAAAATCTCCAATCTTATGAAAATTCTTCATCCTTTTTTTCTTCTACTCATTTTCGGCTTACACATGGCATGTACATCCCCGCAGGATGGCCCATTGACCGATTACCCAAATTCTCATCTACTACTTGACGCAGAAGAACTCTCGCTGCTTCTTGAAAATGAAACCGTTCTTTTGATTGATGCACGCAATGAGCTACCAGATACACTGATTCCCGGGGCCATCCATTTTGCGGCTGTATCGGAATTGATCGATGAAGACCACCCGGTGGAATTTTACCTCATAGGCCCGGATGTATTCCAGGAAAAGATGAGAAACATCGGATTAAACAGCGACAGCAGGGTGGTGATTTACGATGAGGGCAATTCGCTTGCATCAGCCCGCCT
>PWWL01000145.1 GCA_003561515.1 Balneolaceae bacterium | reverse complement strand
TCATAAATGCCGGTTGAGGCTCCTGCAGCATACCCGAGGTAGAGCAGGGCAACAAGCATCAGCAGTGAACCAACCAGTGTATAGATAAAAAACTTAATGGTAGCCCTGATTCTGTCGCTTCCACCCCAGATGCCGATCAGGAAGTACATCGGAATCAGAGAGAGCTCAAAGAAAACGTAAAAGACAACCAGGTCGAGTGCAGCAAATACACCCAGTGATGCCGTCTGGAGCAACAAGAGCATGGAGTAATACCCTTTCAGGCTTTTGGTTATCGATGTCCATGACGACAAAATTACAATCGGGCCCATGAGCGTGGTAAGCATGAAAAGCAGCATGCTGAGTCCGTCGAGCCCAACCAGGTACTTCACATCCATGCCGCTGAATACCGCTGTACCTTCGGTCAGATATTGAGGTACGGATGAATTTGCAATATCGAAACCGAACATGAGGGGCAGAGAGAGAAAGAAAGCCGCGCTTGTGACCGCAAGACTGATCCATTTCACCGCCTCATCACTTTTGGCAAGCAACACGGCAACAATACCGATAACCGGCAGGTAGATAACTATGTTTAGAAGAAGCTCCATATTGATCAATAAATACCTTTAAAAGAGTAACATGGTGAGTACGAGAATCACGCCCAGGATCAGGAAAAAGGCGTAACTCGTGGTAATTCCGGTTTGAATGTACCTGAGAAGGCTGCCGGCCAGGCGAACCGTGCCGCCTACCGCATTTACAAATCCATCCACGATTTTGATATCAAATACAGCCAGTACCTTGTCAGAGAATTTAACGGTGGGGTTCACAATGGCTCCCTCGTACGCCTCGTCGAGGTTGTACTTCTCTTTCCAGATCTGGTACAATCCGCCGAATCGTTTCGCAATGGCTTCGTCCGACTCTTCCTGCTGGCCCTTTCCATACATTCTGAATGACACGTAAACGCCGGCTACCGCAACGGCTGTAGCAAAAATCATAAGCACCCACTCCGCCGGTATGGAGAGCGTAAGCGGGATATCGGCGGCCACCGGGCTCATCCAGGCGCCAAGCCAGTTAATGGCACCTTCGCCGCCAAAGGTTTTGGAAATGAAATTTGGTATTCCGATAAAGCCGCCCACAATCGAAAGTCCGGCAAGCGACCAAAGCGGTATCGTCATGGTTGAGGGGCTTTCGTGCAGGTACGATTCAGCACCCTCAGCGCCTTTCACTTTCTTCGGCAGTTTAAACTCACCGTGGAAGGTGGAGAGCGTAAGCCTGAACATATAAAATGCCGTGAGGAAAGCGGTAACGGTAGCCACCCCCCAGAGAATGAAATACATGGCGCCGGCAAATTCGCCAAAGCCCATATTGAAGGTGTGCATCAGAATCTCATCTTTCGAGAAAAAGCCGGCCAGCGGCGGGATCCCTGCAATAGCAATCGTTGCGATCAAAAATGTCTTGTAGGTCTGCGGCATGTATTTTCTGAGTCCACCCATGTACCGGATATCCTGCGGATCAAAATGTACATCCTTACCCTTATCGTGCAGCTTATGCTCCACGTGTTCCATGGTATGAATTACGGATCCTGACCCGAGGAAGAGACATGCTTTGAAGAACGCATGGGTTACGACATGGAAAAGTGCAGCCGTGTATGCCCCGGCACCGAGAGCAAGGAACATGAAACCAAGCTGTGAAACCGTAGAGTAGGCAAGTACCCCTTTTATATCGTTCTGGGTGATTGCAATGGTAGCTGCAACAATCGCTGTAAGTGCGCCAATTACCGCTACAATCATCATTATTTCAGGGCTCATCACATACATCGGCGACAGTCGCGTAATCAGGTAGATACCCGATGTAACCATGGTGGCCGCGTGGATGAGTGCAGAAACGGACGTAGGTCCGGCCATGGCATCGGGCAGCCACACAAAAAGCGGAATCTGGGCGCTTTTACCGGTAGCGCCGATAAACATCAGGAATGCTACCCAGAAAAGAGCGTCGCCGGTAAAGGCGTCGAGGTTAGCAAGTATTACATCAAAGTTCAGGCTACCAACCGCTTCGAACACCATGAATATGGCGATGAGGAATGCAAAATCCCCAACCCTGTTATATAAAAAAGCTTTCTTGGCAGCATCCGACTTGCTCATGTCGGTGTACCAAAAACCGATGAGTAGGTAGGAACAGAGGCCTACCCCCTCCCATCCCAGGAAAAGAAGAAGCAGGTTATCGGCCAGAACCAGGTTCAACATCGCGAAGATGAAAAGGTTCAAAAATGCGAAAAACTTCCAGAACCCGGGATCATGCGACATATACCCGATGGAGTAGAAATGAATCAGAGAGCCGACGCCCGTAACTACAAGGGCCATGATCAGTGAAAGCTCATCCAGACTGTAAGCAAAATCGACTGAAAAATTCCCTGCCTCGATCCATGTAAACAATTTGGCATGAATCGCTTCGCTGCCCGATGAGTGACTAATGAAGAACCAGAGAGAGATCAGAAATGGAATAAAAACCGAGAGATTGGCTATAGCACCGATCAGGCTCTTTTTTTCACGGTATGCCTGTGAGGAGAGGCCGAGGATTCCATTAATCAAAAATCCGAGAAGCGGTAACCCAATAATAAGACTTACGAGCGCTACAGGTGATTCCATTAAACAGGTTAATTAGTATTTATGCGCTAAACTGGTGGCTGATCAAATAAGCCGTAAATTTTCAGGTGGCAAAGATACAAAAATCTCTTCCAAGTTAAACTCAAATGAGAGGAATTCTTGATCTTCAATATTTTGAAAACACCCCTAATTCTGGTTCGCGTAAATTATTGAACCCTGCGATAAAAGACAGATTATTTGTGAAGCTATTTACAAATAATTGTAAACTTGGCATCAATCGCTCAGTCTTGAATTGCAGTTGATTACTCTTTTTTAATATGTTGTCTTTTCGAAAAAAAGGGCAATTATGTACCTACGCTAACTAATGAACAAGTTATCCTTTTTTACTCTGGCTATGTCGTTCATATCTCTGATGGGGTTTTGGATCATCATGAGCGGCAAATTGGATTTGATTTATCTCTTGTGGGGGGTGCTCTCCGTAGTAAGCGTGATGTATGTCAATTATACATTAAAGATGCATCGCTTCTTTGATGACGATATGGACGATTTGAGCGAACTCAGATTTGGGAGTGCTGTCTACTACTTTTTTTGGATGGCATGGCAAATCATTCTCGCAGGCGTACATGTATTCCTTATTGTAGTGCGTCCCAAAATGCCACTGAAAACATCAGTGGTTACATTTCGCGCAGATTTGCCGAGTGCGCACGCAAAAATGATTCTGGGTAATTCCATCACCCTCACTCCCGGCACTTTAACGGTGGATATTCAGGGTGATCACTTTACTGTGCACGCGCTTGATGAATACTCATATCAGGGTATTGTTTCTGACCACATGCCTCGACAGGTACTCCGACTTTTTTCAAAAGAGGAGATACAGGTTATTCACGATGTAAAAATTTCGACCAAAATTTCAGACCTATAATCAGCCCGCATGGAGCAATTTTTTCTATATAGCGCCGTGGTGCTTACAATTATTATAGCAGTGCCTTTGATCAGGGTTGTGAAAGGGCCAACCCTGTACGACCGCTTACTGGCTACCAATGCCATTGCCACCAAAACCATTGTATTAATCTGTCTGATCGGATTTCTGTTTGGCCGCATCGACATGTTTATCGATATCACGCTTGCATATGCAATTCTCGGCTTCATCGGTGCCATGATCATCGCAAAATTTCTTGAATCACCAAAAACGAGGATTGAAGAATGAGTGAGATTCAAACTATTGTCAGCATTATTTTTATAGTTGCCGGTATCCTGCTCATGTTTGCCGGCAGCGTGGGTATTCTCCGCCTCCCCGATTTCTATGCCCGGACCCATTCGGTGAGTAAAAGTGATACCATCGGGATTATCTTTGTGATTTTCGGCCTCATAATATATGAAGGATTCACTCATAGCAGCCTCAAGCTGTTTCTGATCATCATGTTTGTGGTACTGTCGAACCCGATCGGGTCGCATGCACTTGGTAAAGCCGCCCTCAAGTCGGGATTAAAGCCGTTGCTTCACCACGACAAGAATCTGAAAAAAGATGAGGAGGTGCAGCAATGATCTGGGAACTTGAACTGGTGATCTGCATTTTTCTGGCTCTCTCTGCCATCGTAGCCCTGGAGGTAAAAGATCTTCTGGTAGCAGTGGTTATGATGACGGTATTCAGCTTTTTAATGGCCCTTCTTTTTGTTGCCATGGGAGCTATTGACGTAGGCTTCACCGAAGCGGTAATTGGTGCCGGTGTAACCGGAATACTGTTCGTGGTTGTTGTATTTCAAACTTCAAGAAAATCGAACGATTGAATTGAAAGCACTTAAAGTACTCATATTGGTTCTATTCGCCGCTGTGCTCATCTATGCTGCCGGGGATCTCCCTTACAGAGGAGACCCTGACAACCTGATGCATGCCGAGCGAAGCATCACAAACACGCAGGTGAAGGGAAGTTATTTTATCCAGAATGCCTACCGTGACGCACGCACACCGAATATGGTAACCGTGGTGCTCGGCGATTACAGAAGTATTGATACCTTCGGCGAGCAAGTGGTTATCTACACAGCCGGCCTGATTGCACTTCTTGTGCTGCGAAGAACCAGAACCATAAGACGGAGGCTGGAAGAATGAGAAGACAGTTCGACAGTCCTATCGTATTGCTCGGGGCCCGTCTGCTCAGCCCTTACATCATGGTATTCGGCTGGTATGTGATTTTTCACGGCCACTACAGCCCGGGAGGTGGTTTCCAGGGCGGTGCCCTGCTGGCCGCTTCCATTCTGCTGATGAGGGTTGCCGGAGGGCGGCGCGTTTCGCGCCTGCAGATACGCGAGTTTGCTACTACGCCGCTTGCAATTATTGGAGTTTTCATCTACTTCGCCACAGGGCTGACAGCAATGGCTATGGGGGGGTATTTTCTTGATTATGAAATGCTTCCTCTGCCCGGACTCGACCCGCCATCGTTGCGGTATTACGGAATTTTGATCATTGAAGTAGGAATCGGCCTGGCTGTTATGGCCATCCTCATAATGATCTTCGACAATATGGTTAAAGGAGAGGATTATGCTTGATTTTTTTACAGGACACTACGCGTATTGGTTTACTATCCTTTTGCTGTGTATTGGCGTATATGGTATCCTATTCAAGAAGAATCTGATTAAAAAAACCATCGGACTTGCGATTCTGCAGATTTCGGTTGTGCTCTATTTTGTCGCAATTGCATCGAAATGGGATGCCACTGTTCCGGTACTCGATCCCAATATACCTGTGGATCAGGTTGCCAATTACCTGAACCCACTCCCCCACACACTGATGCTTACCGCTATCGTTGTGGGTGTTGCGACTCTCGGGGTGGCATTTACCCTGTTGATCTCAGTCTATAACCGCTACGAAACACTTGACGAACAGGAACTGATAGATAAAATTCAATGATCGAGTCGCATCTGCCAGCATACATTGCGCTTACATTTGTACTCTTTTCGGTTCTGATTCCGGCTCTCGGATTGTGGAAACGTAATTTATCGCAGCCACTGGCTGTAATAGGGTCGGGTATAGCCGCGGTATTTTCACTCTACGGTTTTGTTACCTACCTGAATGGCAGCCCGATCAGGTACTTCTTTGGCGGATGGGAAGCCCCCATCGGTATCGAGTTTGTGTATGACGGCCTTTCCGGGTTCTTCGTGCTTGTGATCAATGCCGTGGCATTTTTCGTAATGATCCACTCCGGCGAAACATCCCGCCGTGAATTTCCCGGTAAAGAGATGCCCTATTACGCACTGGCCATGCTGATGATGCTTGGCTTTAACGGCATGATTCTTACCGGCGACCTTTTCAACCTTTATGTATTTCTCGAAATCGCCTCTCTTTCAGGATACGCCCTGATAGCCATCGGCGAAAAGCCGGCCCCTTATGCGGCGTTCCGATACCTTATTATTGGTACTGCCGGGGGTACTTTATATCTGCTTGGTGTCGGTTTTCTGTATACCATTACAGGCACACTCAACATAATTGACATGACGGCCATGCTTCCGATGCTGGCTGAAAGCAATGCTGCCGTGGCAGCCCTCATTCTGATGATTGTCGGTATCGGTGTAAAGGCGGCGCTGTTTCCGATGCACGGCTGGCTGCCCGACTCGTACACCTACGCGGCAAGCAGCTCCACGGCCCTGATTGCCCCCATAGGCACTAAGGTCGCGGCTTACATTCTCTTCAGGGTAATTTTGTGGCTGTTCGGAATTGAGCTTACAGATGCCGTTGCCCCGATATCCTACATCGTAGGAGTTCTGGCCTGTCTCGGAATTCTCTACGGCTCCATCATGGCCATTGCCCAAAATGAGATGAAGCGCATGCTGGCTTACAGTTCGGTGTCGCAGATTGGCTACATCATCATGGGGCTCAGCCTTGCAAATCCCTGGGGTTTTGCCGGTGCCATGCTGCATGTACTGAATCACGCCATCATGAAAGCGTGTCTCTTCATGATTGCAGGGCAGCTCAGACTAAAGGAAGGGCATTCCGATATCAGTCGGTTCAATGACAGCTACCGCACCAAGTATCCATGGACGATGGCCTCGTTCAGCGTGGCGGCCATTTCCATGATCGGCCTGCCGCCCCTTGCCGGATTTTTCAGCAAGTGGTACCTGGCACTCGGCACCATCGACAACAGCAACTGGCTGTTCCTGGCAGTGATTCTGATCAGTTCACTGCTGAACGCGGTCTATTTCTTCCGCGTACTCGAAAAAGTGTATATGATGGATCCCTACAAAGGCCAGACCGAGCCTAAAGAAGGGGCTTATAACGAATCGAAAGCAAGCATGCTTATTCCGACATCGATACTGGCTGTGAGCCTGATCGTAATCGGTTTCGCCAACGCGATTATCGTTGGCATACTGCTGGATATTTTTCCGATGTAAAACAGTTGGCAGTCTGCAGTTTACAGTTGACAATTTTTAATCAGGATTTGTCAACTGTAAACCGCCGACAGTCAACTTTCAGTATGGATAGTTTGAAAAAAGAATTCTGAAATATAAGACTTTAAACCTTAAACAAACCCGATGGATCTTTCCCTCGTACCCTTATATGCAGTTCTGGTATCGCTGATAGCGGTTGTGCCGATCATGCTGAGTTCGGCAAAGCCGAATCTGCGTGAGTTCTGGACCATACTTGCGGCCCTGATCAAATTCGGCCTGGTGCTGACGCTGCTTCCGGGTGCCCTTGAGGGGAAATCTGTTGAACTGCACCTGATAGACTTGGCCCCAGGTCTTCCGCTGGCCCTGAAAGCCGATCCCTTCGGCGTGTTCTTTGCCGTGATTGCTTCCGGTCTCTGGATCTTCACGTCGTTCTATTCCATCGGATATGTACGCGGAGCAGGCGAGCACAAGCAAACCCGTTACTTTGCAAGTTTTGCGGTCTGTTTATCGGCAACCATTGGGATTGCCTTTTCGGCCAACCTTCTCACGTTCATTCTCTTCTACGAGATGCTCACCGTGGCTACCTATCCGCTGGTAATTCACAATGAGAAGAAAGACGGAATTGAAGCCGGACGAAAATACCTGGCATTTACACTTACGGCAGGCCTTCTTCTTGTAGCTGCATCGGCCCTTGTATATCACTACACGGGAACCATCGACTTTACCCCCGGCGGGGTGTTCACCGGTGTTGAACTTCCTCACACCGCCATGCTCGTTGTTTTTATCCTTTTTCTTGCTGCTGTGGGTGTTAAAGCCGGTATCATGCCGATTCACGGCTGGCTGCCTGCTGCCATGGCCGCACCCACCCCTGTAAGTGCCCTGCTTCACGCTGTAGCCGTAGTGAAATCGGGCGTGTTTGCCGTTACCCGGGTGGTAGGGTACGTGTTTGGTGTAGACGTTATGGGCGACTATGGCCTGAACGACATCCTCATTGTGCTTGCCGGCGCCACCATCATCCTGGCATCGCTTATTGCCTTTGCACAGGATAATCTCAAGCAGCGGCTGGCCTACTCAACCGTAGGACATCTCTCCTACATTGTACTCGGGGTGGCACTGCTCACACCGTTTGGCATGCAGGGAGGCATCATGCATATTGCGGCTCACGCCACTCTCAAGATTACCCTCTTCTTCTGTGCAGGGGCTATTTACGTGAACCTGAAACGCAAAAACATCAGCAACCTGAACGGCATTGCCAAAGTGATGCCGTGGACGATGGGGGCCTTCACCATTGGCTCACTCGGCCTGGCAGGCATTCCGCCCATTAACGGATTTTTCAGTAAGTGGACCCTGGCACTCGGTTCGCTTGAAGGCGATATGGTTATTCCCGTTATTATCCTCGTTGTGAGCGGACTCCTGAATGTGGGATATTTTTTCCCAATTGTGTACCGGGCCTACTTTAAGCCGGGCGAAGGGCTCGAGGGGTACGGGGAGGCATCACCGCTAATGGTTGTACCGATTATGGTTACGGCCACACTCTCGGTGCTGTTTGGTTTATTCCCGAATCTCTTTTTCGGCATGTACGACCTTGCCGTCGAAATCAGTTTGTCACTTTTTAACACCGCATCACCATGAAAACCATTCACTGGCTCATACTGGGCATCATCTTTGTGATCACGTTGGCGCTTGAGTTCACCGTGCTGGCCGGGTACGACAGCCACTGGTGGAATGCCATCCCCGCATTCTATGCCATTTTCGGTTTTGTGATGTGTTTAGCCCTGATCTACTCGGCCAAGTTTATCGCCAAAAAACTTCTGAACCGCGACATCAATTACTATGATTGAATTTTTCGCCATACCGGGTGTAATTCTGATAACGGGCGCTGCATTGCTGGTGCTTATCCCGGAGCGGCTGCGTCCGGCACTCTTCCTCGTTTTTCCCGTGATTACGCTTGCAGTGATTTTTTCCCGTCCTGAAGGGTACAGCCTCACCGGCACCCTTCTGCATTACGATCTTGTTCTGATGCAGACCGATACACTCAGTAACCTGTTCGGGTTCGTATTTGCCGGCGGCGCTCTTGTGGCGGGGATTTATGCGTATCACATGCGGGAGCTTGGCCAGCAGGTCTGCGCGCTTGCATACGCCGGCGGGGCACTCGGCGTAATTTATGCCGGTGACCTGCTCACGCTCATCATCTACTGGGAGATCATGGCCGTGGCCTCAACGTGGCTGATCTGGGCAAAACGAACGCCCGAGACCGACGGCGCCGGAATGCGATACCTGATCTACCACGTGCTTGGCGGCGGACTTCTGTTTGCCGGTATCCTCTGGCACTCGGTTGCCACCGGGTCTATAGCAGTAGAATCGATACCTGCCGAGTACACTCCCGCAAACTTACTTATGATGCTGGGTGTGGCAGTGAATGCAGCCATCATACCGCTGCACACCTGGCTCTCCGATGCCTATCCGAAGGCCACCATGACGGGCACCATTTTTATGAGCATCTTTACGACCAAGACCGCGGTCTATGTTCTGATCCGTATGTTTGCCGGCTGGGAGCTTCTCATCTTTTTCGGCGCGGCTATGGCGCTGTACGGAATTTATTACGCGGTTATCTGTAAGGATATGCGTGAGATTCTCTCCTACCATATTATAAGTCAGGTAGGTTACATGGTGTGTGCCATAGGTGTTGGCACCGATCTGGCCCTGAACGGAGCTGCGGCTCATGCCTACAATAATATTCTTTACAAGTCGCTGATGTTCATGGCGGTAACGGCAGTGATGTACTCGGCCGGCACCAGCAAGATGTTTCACCTGGGCGGCCTCTACAAAAAAATGCCCTGGGTGCTCGGGCTCTACGTGGTAGGTGGCCTTTCAATCTCCGGTATCCCGCTGTTTGCCGGCTTTGTAAGCAAGGGTATGGTAATTGATGCCGCCGGATATGGCGGTTACGAAACCATCATGCTGGTGCTTCTGGTGGCTTCGGTGGGTACCTGGCTCAGCGTTGGGCTCAAGCTCCCCTACTTCACCTGGTTCGACAAGCCCGATTATGAAGGCGAACTGAAATCGGTACCAGTGAACATGTACATTGCAATGGGCATTCTCGCCTTTGCCTGTATTTTTTACGGCATCTTCCCTAATGCACTCTACGCTTGGCTTCCGCAAGCCATGGATTACGAACCGTACACGGTTTATCACATTGTTGAAATCACCCAGATTGCCCTGCTAACCTTCGTGGTGTTCTGGTGGATGAAGAAAAAGCTGGCCCCGGAACTCACCACCGTGCTCGATCTCGACTGGTTCTACCGCAAAGTGGCCCCGGCAACCCGACTGGTGTTTGTGCAGAACGTGAACACCTTCTTTGCCAAGGTGGAAGACGGCATTCAGAACTCGGCGCGATTTTTCGCCCGCAACTTCCAGAACCCTATGCGCTGGCTCAATCCGCTAACCGATGACAAGAACGAGGCAAAATCCTACAGCCCCTCCATGGAAGTGGTCATGAGCTTCATCCTGCTCGGATTTCTTGTATTTGCCGTGGTTTACTTTTTTTAAGAGAGTTTGATTACACTTGCTTCCCAAATAAATCTGAATGGGTACTGGTACGAATCAGGATCAGCTCGTCATCTTGATCATCATAAATAAGCAGCCAATCGGGTTCGATATGACACTCACCGCACGGCTCCGGAGCCACCGGTTTGTAGAAATTGGATTGAAAACAAACCCATAAACCCCGAGCCCTAATCCAAGATCCGCCGGATTTGTTCTGGCTGCATCCTGTCAATCATTTGGGTGATTACGTTATTTCGGGGTAAAATCCGGCGGATCTTTATCAACGCCGGGATTTATATCGAGGGGTTAACGGGAAAGCCCATCAACGGGTATGGCTCCCATTCCGGAGATCACGGACAAACCTCCGGATAATGATTTCGTGATTCTCCGAAAATCCCGACCGGAGGTGGTGTGGACACGCACCGTTGGTGCTACCGACCAGACGATCCTGCCGGATCGTATCCATTGCAATGGCTGCTGAGCCTAGCCCCCAGGAACTACAAAGGTTCGCGAAAATCACCCAATCCCCGCGACTTTCAGTGCCGATCCAACGATAGTCTGAACCACGGCGTTGCGGATCCGGTCGATGCGCACCTGTGCCAGGCCTTTCATTTTGAGCGCCTGCATTTCGGCGAGGTCTTTTTTTGCGGCCAGCAGCCACTCAAAATCTTCGCGCTCCAGCTCTCCCCTGGCAAGCTGACCGGCCCACCGTTCAATATCATTCTTCATTTTTGAGGCAAAGTCGATGCTGTCGCTCGTCACTTCCCTTCCAAAACCCTCTGCGTGTTCCTTTACCACGGATGTAAGATCTTCCCTGAGCGTGTTCAGAAACTTGTCGAAATCAAACATATCCGGCTCTCTGCTGTGTGGTTTGAACGGTTATTGTAACCTACGGCACCTGGTCCGGCTTAATCTTGCCGCTCTCCAGGCCGATGATGGTATCGAAGGCATCCGAAATCACATCCCTGAACTCGCGTATAAATGCAGGCGGCAGCGTGCCGCGATTTTCCCAGCGTGTGAAAAACCCGCCCATAAGATTTCCTTCGGGATCTATCATAATCTCCCATTGGCGCGTGCTGATTTTGTTGTCAGGCCTTCCTTTGGCGTACTCATATGCTTTCAGCAGTTCAAGTCGAAGCTGTTCAGCCTCAGCCTGGTTTTCTGCATAAGGCTGGGAAGCCCGGTCGAGCAACTCCAGCGAAACCACTTTCAGTTCCACAGCCTGCCGGTACGCGGTTTCGTTGAAAAGAGAAATGGTTGGCGCACAAGTTTGCAGTATTGCCGCTATCAGCGTAACCGTAACAGAAATTGATATGGCAGGCGGGATTCTCTTCATAACCCAAATGTAGTAAACGGGTTACACATTTAAAATTTGTGATGTGTTAAATTTTGGTCTGAGTTCCCTGAATCTGTCGGCACAGGCTAGATAAGAGCTGGGATAAGGAAGCTCCCCTCCTTCGCAAGGAGGGGCCGGGGGTGGTTACAACTCTTTGAGCAAGTCTCAAGTTGTGATTTAGTTCATTGACCTGTTTCAACCACCCCTAAATCTCCTCCTTGAAAAGGAGGGGACTTTGAAACCACCACCCTAATACTGATTATGAGCAGTTATTTTTCTAAAACAGTTAGTGAACCACCCATTTTGAAATCTTCCCACAATCTGTTAGCATAGGTAATAACCAGCTTTACCCGGAACCGATGAAGCATCTCGTTTCTTTATTCACTCTTCTTATCGCCGGCCTGCACGCTTTGCAGCTTTCTGCACAGGATGCAGAGTTTCAGACTACGGACATAGACGAAACCCTTTATTCAATTCACTTTACCGATCAGCACCACGGCTGGGCGGCAGGTGAGGCCGGCACGCTGCTTTCCACAACCGACGGCGGCGAATCATGGACACTTCTGAAGACCCGCTTTACGGGTACCTTCAGGTCGGTTCGTTTTTTTGATGAATTTACAGGGTGGGTTGCCGGCGACGATAACCTGCTCATTCAAACCGGCGATAGCGGCCGGCGATGGTCCGACCGCAGGCCCAGTCCCGTTAGCGGACAAAATCTCTATTCACTGCATGCATTCGACTGGAATCGACTTAAAACGGCAGGCGGGCCCGGAAGTCCAGTTCACTATAGTGCAAACGGAGGAACAACATGGAGTCAGCGCCACCGCGATGTAACAGAGGATGTATTCAGGTCCATGCACTTCCGAGACATGGATAACGGTGTTTCCATCATTAGCGGACGGGTTGCTATAACCGACAACGGGGGACGTTCCTGGAATACGGTTTATGAGGCAAATGCGGGCAAGCTTATCGATGCCGTAATGACCTACGGCGGTGACATCTATTTCATCCTGAATGTCGATGAAACCGGTAACTTAATGCGCATTCCCGCCGGGAGTGAAGAACCTGTGCCGTTGTTCGAAACCGGACAGCACGGATTAAGTGCGCTTGCTCTTTCGGGCGATGACCGGCTTGCAGCCGTGAGCTCAACCGGCTCTGTTTACGGCAGTGATGACGGCGGCAGAGTCTGGTTCACGCTGCAAGAGGATGTTACCGAAAACAGAATCAACTCCATTCATTTGTCGGAACAGGGCACCGTCTGGCTAGCCGGTGATTCGGGTACCATTATCCGGCTGCATAATGACCTGCTGGCAGTGCCATTCAGGAAGAGGGAGATCCGTCCGGCCCTGATCAGATCCGAAGAGCAAGCGATTGAGCTTCTGAACCGCTCCCTACGATACGCTGAAAAGGCCGAGCAGGCTGATGATCCCGGCGACCGGCGTGCCCATTATGTCAGGGTCCGAAAAGCCGTGATCAGTGTCAGAGAGTATTACCGGGATCAGCAAATGCCCGGCTTCATTGCTGAACGCCTGAATGAACTTCCGGTCATATTCCGGGCTGTTGAGCATAACGCCGGTGCGGATCTTTACAGCGAATTCCGCGACGCCGAAGAAGCATTTGATGATACAGAAGCAACCGGCTTACTTCGGAAGGCAGCCGGCCATTTTAAAAACGCGGTATTGCTTCTTCCCGACAGCACCGAGAGTATGTTTTCACTAGCCTATATGGAGAGCCTGTTAAACAATACCGGAGATGCCATTTACTGGCTCGAGCGTGTATTTGTAAAATCAGAAGATCAGCCTAAAGAGCGTCACGACTTGTTGATACGCCTTTATCTCGAATCAGATAAACTTGAGAAGGCCAGGAGTGCTTCTCTCAGGGCATCGGAGTATTATCCTGACGAACGGGTCTTTCTTGAATACCTCGCTGAAATGGATCTCGCCTCACCCGGTTCTGATGTGTCACCTGAAACACTCGACAGATTGATTGATACCGATCCAGAAAATGCTCACTACCGCTATGTGAGGGGCATCCGTACCTCGACAGCCGCCTTTGAGAAGCTGAATGAATTAGCCGGGCTGCATGAAGAACTATGGCGGCTCGGAGATGCCCTGCTTGGAACAGCCGATGAGAATGAGCGGGAGCGTATCATAACTCAGATCAGGCAAACCGAATCGCGGATTTCTGGGGCTGAACGGGTGGGAAACCGGCTTTCTGATGCGGCTGAAGCCGACCTGAAGAGAGCCGTAGAGAATGCTCCGGAGTTTGAGGATGCCCACTTTATGCTCGGTGTTTTGAGCCTGAACCGGGCTGCTGTGCTCGAAGAAATCAGGATGTTCACACTTGATGAACAGGAGGCTGCTCGTCTGGACGCACGCATCACCCAACATCTGGAAAAATCGATGGAGCACTTTGAGAGCACGGTTGCTGTAAACCCGCGCAATCGGAGTGCCTGGGAAGAACTCTACAAAATCTACCAGCTGCTCGGAAAAGATGACGATGCCCAAAGGGCACGACAGCGGTTGTAAGTTTTTTATTACTCCTTACCTCGCTTTTCACGTATAAATACGAAATAGTAGATTAGCGCAATGAAGACTCCGCCTCCAATAATATTGCCGATAGCCACCAGGAAAAGATTTTGCGTGATGGCCCATCCCGTGATCTGCGACGGCAGGTCGAGAGCAACTTCATCCGCCTCAGTAACCAGGGCCAGAAAAAACTGCATCATATTGCCGGTAAAGTGCTGAAAATTTAGTGCCGGTACAGCTGCAACCGGGAGGAACAGTGCAAGGTACTGGTCTGTTAGTGACTTTCCGGCCATCGCCAGCCACAGGCCTGCGCAGATCAGCATGTTGCCAAATGTGCCAATAATCACCGTCTGCATTGGTCCGAACGACATTTTTTCTGCCGTTAGAACCTTTGCCGTTTCCACGATTGCGGCATCAAACATGAGAGCCAATCCTGAGAAAAAAAACAGCAGCCCAATAAAAACAGCACCGGCCAGATTTGCGAACAGAACAATGGTCCAGTTTTTAGTCACTTCCCAAAATGAAACATGGCCGGATGCGAGCCCCATTACTGAAAGGTTGTTTGTGGTGAATACTTCAGCTCCTGCAATAAATGCAATGATGTATCCCATCGCGTAAAAAAGAGGTGCCAGTACTGCAGATGTTCCTTCACCTACTGCAGGATGTGAAAGTACAAATAGTTCGTAGAGAGCTCCGAAAGAAATAAAACTACCTCCAAGGATTCCTAAAACAAATGTTTTATACCAGGGATAACGGGTCTTTTTTACCCCCACATGCAGAACCCTTTCTGCAATCTGATTCGGTTCATAGGGATCCATGGCAAATCCCTTTTTCGGTTTCTCAGGAATCGGATTTTTTTCAGACATTCGAGATATCTTCTTTTAAGTCGGTCAGGACGATATAAATATCAGAATTGGCTTATTCATTCCATCATGAACAGGAATGGGCTGCCGTCTGCGTTAAGTAAGGTCTTAAAGCACTTCTGATGCAAATAATACCTTACATACTGCAGTCCTTTTACTTCAATGCAGTAAAACCATTACATTATATCTAAAATTCGAAAGAGTATTCCTGTTCTCAACAATCAAATCCAACAAATGACCTGGAAAGAAACCATTCAGCACTACGCGGAATCTTCGAACATCAGTGCACCACTCACTCAGAAACTTGAAGCACTCACCGGTATGCTGGAGGACCACCTCCGCCGGAAAAATGAAAAACAGCTTCAGAAACTGTGTGCTGAAATGCCTGAGCTATCGGCCAAGGCGTTTTCCGAAAACGGCGGCAAGGCCAACAAGGAGCTTCAAAAGAGGATTTCAAAAATGAGTGTGGAGGAGATCCGCGATCTGCTCCGCCTCACAACCATTTTCTTCCACTTGGTGAATTCGCTCGAACAGCATGAAATTATCCGGATCAACAGAGACCGGGCTAAAAATATAGACAGCAAGCATCCACGGCCCGAAAGTATCACCGATGCGCTGCGGTATCTGAAGGAAAAAGGAATGAGCTTCGATGAAGCGCTGAAGCTTTTTCATCAGCTCGACATTCAGCCAACCATCACGGCACACCCGACTGAAGCCCGGCGGCGGAGCATCCTCTACAAGCAGGAAGAGATCACTTCGCAAATTGCTCGGATTGATGACCAAAGCCTCACCCCCAACGAACAGGAAGCCCTGCTGCAGCATATTCTGAATGAAATTGCTCTGCTCATTGCCACGGATGAAGTACGATCGGAGCGCCTTACCGTTGAAGATGAGGTGGAGAACGGCCTCTACTTTTTCACCAGCTCCATCTGGAAAACGGTACCCCGGCTGTATGATGACATTCGCTCAGCATTTTCACAGCAGTATGGCAAAACGCCCGATCTCCCCATCGTACTCCGATACCGTTCCTGGATTGGCAGCGACCGCGACGGCAACCCGAATGTAACACGGGATGTAACCTGGAACACCATCAAAGAACAACGGAAAGTGGTACTGAAAACCTACCTGCAAGATCTGAGGATGATCCGCCGATACCTGTCCGTCTCTCAAAATTTTGTGGATGTTCCGGAATCGTTTCTTAAGTCGCTCAAAAAGGATGAAAAAGAGGTACCGCTGAGCGATACTTACAAGCGCCACTATAAGAACGAGCCTTTCCGAAGAAAGATCACACATATCATGCGGCGGCTCGAGCGGATGCACGATGCACTGAGTGGCAGCGAGCGCGAAGTGATAGAGTCTGCTACCTATAGAGCAAAAGATTTTGAGAATGATCTTACTCTCACAGCTGAAGCACTCAAAGAAAGCGGACTGCAAGAAGTGGCCCGATTCGGAGAGTTCAATGATCTTAGAATCCGGGTTCAAACTTTCGGCTTTCACCTTGCAGCGCTGGATATACGCCAGCACAGCGGCCGCCATGAAAGTGCCGTAACCGAGCTTCTTGCAGCGGCTAACGTTCATGAGAGTTATTCATCGCTCAATGAAAAAGAGAAGGTGGCTTTGTTGATGCAGGAACTCCGTAACCCGCGTCCGCTGGCGCCTGTAAATGCAAAGCTTGATGCGTCTACAGAAGAGATTATCGAGGTATTCAGACTGATTAATTCCCTTCTTGCACTGGATGAAAACTCATTCGGCAGTTACGTTATCAGCATGACCCACGGCGTGAGTGATATGCTGGAGGTAGTTTTGCTGGCGAAGGAAACCGGCCTATGGACGTTTGATAACGGGAAAGTGAAGAGCAAGCTTGACGTTGTGCCGCTGTTTGAGACGATTGAAGATCTTGAGAAAAGTGCTTCACAAATGGAGAACATCCTCACCAACCCGATCTACAAAGAGCAGGTGAAAGCCCGCAATAATTTCCAGGAAATTATGCTGGGTTACAGCGACAGTAATAAAGACGGTGGTTACTGGATGGCCAACTGGGCCCTGCAAAAAGCGCAGCTCGAACTGGGAGAAACCCTGCGACGGCTCAAGGTTGATTTCCGTCTGTTCCACGGCCGCGGCGGTTCGGTGGGCCGCGGCGGAGGGCGATCGAACCGCGCTATCCTCGGCCTGCCCTCCATCAGCAACAATGGGCGCATCCGGTTCACCGAGCAGGGCGAGATTATATCATTCCGCTATTCGCTGCCCGAAATCACGCGCAGGCATCTCGAGCAGATTGTAAATGCAGTTGCCAGGGTAACGGCGGGAGAAGGCCAGAAGCCGATTGTAGAGGGCGACGAAACCGAGACCATCATGGACAGGATCGCATCCGTTTCGATGCAGGCCTATCGCGAACTGATTGACGACCCGGAGTTCTGGAACTGGTTCCGGAAAATCACCCCGGTAGAGCACATCGGGAGCCTGCCGATAGCATCCCGGCCGGTTTCGCGTGGTGGCGACAAGGGTCTGCAGTTCGAAAACCTGAGGGCCATCCCCTGGGTGTTCGGGTGGACCCAAGTGCGCTACAACGTACCCGGCTGGTTTGGCTTCGGAACCGCCCTGGAACCCATTCTGCAAGAAAAACCGGAAACGCTAAAGCTGCTGCAGAAGTGGTATAAAGAATGGAGCTTTTTTGGTACCGTGCTCGATAATGCCCAGCGCGAAATGGCCCGCACACACACACTCACAAGCACCATGTACAGCTCGCGGGGTGATGACCGCCTCAACCAAAAAATCATGGAAGATTTCACCAAATCGCGGGAAGTAATCCTGAAAATTACCGGTCAAAATGATATCCTCGACAGCCGCAAGGTAATTCAGAATTCCATACGGTTCCGGAACGTCTTCACCTATCCGCTGAACCTGATCCAGGTAGAGCTGCTGAACCGCTGGGAGAATGCATCGGGCAGTTCCGAGGAGACAGAGCTGAAGCATGCACTGTTTTTGAGCATCAACGGGGTGGCTGCGGCGATGCAGAGTACGGGGTAGGACTCACCGACTCACCCCCCTCTCTTCTCACTCCGTTCGAAAAGAGGGGGGGACTCCTTAACTATATTTTGCCTGTAAACCAATTCAGGAGTTCCCTCTCTGCGGCTGCGCGGTACGAATCCAAGGCCCCGCATTGATGACTTCAGCATCTTAGTACAGAACAGGCCCTGCGTGGCTAAGGATTCGTAAGGCACCGCTCCACCTTACGAACCGGGAGTTCAAGGCCGAAAGACCTTATAAGAAAAGAAGGTCTTCTAAGGTATTATGCGAGCTCAAATCTTTTTGGAGCACCTAAACATTCATTTATTGACACGTAACTTATTGATTATTAATACCAAAAAATTTCAATTTTAAATCGTGTGAAAGTCAGGATAGGGGGACTCCTAAACTATATCATGCCTGTAAACCAATTCAGGAGTCCCCCTCTTTTCGTGGTCGTTCAGCCGCCGCAGAGGCGGGTAGAACGGGCACGAAGAGAGGGGGAAAGGGGGTGAGTCCGAGAGTGAGTCTACTCCGCGTCCCGCGACATATCCTCCAGTGTTCTTCCTTTTGTCTCCTTCACAAAGGCTCTCACAAAGAAGAATGCGATAACACCAAACGCGGCATAGATGCCATACGAGAGTCCCAGGCCGATGCTTGCCAGCAGAATCGGGAAGGTCATGGTGATTGTGAAGTTCGAGGTCCAGTGAATAAGGCCGCAGACAGCCAGTGCTGCTCCGCGGAACTGGTTGGGGAACATCTCCCCAAGCATTACCCACATAATCGGACCCCAGGTAGATGCAAAGAACGCGATGTAGCCATTGGCTGCAAGCAGGGCATATAGTCCCATTCTGCCATCCAGAATGAGATCACCGTTGGCTGAAACATCGGCGGTACCGAATATAAATGCCAAAATACCGAGCATTACAGCCTGACCCAGTGCTCCGATCAGTAATAGAGGTTTCCTTCCAACTTTGTCAACCAGGGCGATGGCAACAAACGTGAAAAGTACATTCACCGATCCGCTGATCACATTCTGAAGAAGTGCATTTTCTTCAGTAAATCCGGCTGCCTGCCATAAGGTTGCGCCATAGTAGAATACCACGTTAATTCCCGTAAACTGTTGTAATGTGGTGATTCCAAGTCCAACCCAAATAATCGGATGAATTTTCCCGGTATATTTAGAAATGATGTCGGAAAGGCGCGGCTTGCGGTCTTCTTCAAGAGTTGACTGAATATCCCGGATTTTTGCATTGGCATCATTCTCATCCGAAAGGCTTGTTAAAACCTCTCTTGCTTGATCTACCCTGCCGGCTGCTACCAGATAACGAGGTGATTCAGGGATAAAAAGCAGTCCCATAAAAAAGATGGCTGACGGAAGCATTTCTACCCAGAACATCCATTGCCACGCCTGGTAACCACCCCAAAAATCTTCTGAAGCACCACCCGCGTTGCCCGCTATGGCATAATTGCTTAAAAACGCAACAAACAGGCCAATCACAATCATGAGCTGCATCAGTGTGGTGAGGGCACCCCTGATTTTTGGAGGCGCAATTTCACTGATATAGGCAGGTACAATGATGCTTGAGGCACCAAGCGCGAGCCCGCCAAGAACTCTTGCCATAACAAAAGTTCCTGAGCTGCCGGCTGCCCCAGACCCAAACGCACTTATAAGAAAGCCAATGGCGGCTGCCAAAAGAACAGGTTTTCTCCCAAATTTATCTGCAAGCGTTCCGGCAAAGAAGGCGCCCACAGCACATCCCAGAAGCATGGATGCGACGTTAAATCCGGTTCCAACAGCATCCGAGTCGAATGCAAGCTGCAGGGCGTTTACCGTACCGTTAATAACTCCACTGTCAAATCCAAATAGAAATCCTCCAATCGCCGCTACAGTTGAGAGAAAAATCACCCTCCCCAGGTTGTCGGTTGATATCGCTGTAGACTGGTCCTTTGTATCCATCACCATCGAGTTTGTTTTAGTATTGATTGACGGGCTCTATATTCCCAAAAATTTTCCAAGAATCAAATCGGGAATATGACAGGCAAGAAAGCGCTTACCCCTATTTAATTCCCTGCACTTATGCTGTCGGAGTATTGAGTTAACTAAGGTATCAGGGCTGAACTCTGAAAAGGTTGAGCGCAGTTCTGGTTGTGATCTCAGCCACTTCCTCTAAAGAAATTCCATGAAGTTTGGCCAGGTTGTCCGCAATCAGGCGGATGTACGACGGCTCATTTCTCTTGCCCCGATAAGGTGCCGGGGCCAGGTACGGAGCATCGGTTTCCAGAATCATTTTATCGGTGGGCAGCTGCGCAACCACTGCATCCACACCTGCATTTTTGAAAGTAGAAACACCGCCAATACCCAGGTGTAAACCGAGATCCAGTGCCCGTTTGCCTTCATCTTCCGTGCCGGTAAAACAGTGCCAGACACCCGTAAGGGTTCCATCCTGCATCTCTTCAATAATATCGAGCAGGTCTTTGGTGCTCTCACGGTTGTGAAGCACAATCGGCTTGCCTGTTTCTTTGGCGATGTCGCAGTGCATCCGGAGGCTCTGTTGCTGCTCTTTTACAAAATCGGTGCTCCAATAGTAATCAAGCCCGGTTTCTCCCACACCCAATACATCATCTTTGCTGCACTCTTTAAAGAGCCGCTCTTCATCTATCGGCCAAACTTCCCCCACACTGCTGGGGTGAATACCGGCCATTTTATAGAAAGTAATCTCAGGATGGGAAAGCCTGTTCATATCGTCAAGAGACTTCCAGTCGATTGCAGGCAGAAAGATGTGTTTCACATCAGCCTGAACCGAGCGTTTCAATACTTCGCCAAGGTCTTCCTGAAAATGATCGAGATAGAGATGACAATGGGTGTCTGTAAGAATCAAAATGAATGCATTGATGTATTAAACTCGGCTAAACTTAAACTCTTAACAATAATCTGGTCGTCAATCATCCCCTCTTCAGCCTCTCCCTCCAGGCTGTAATTACGGGATAAATAATTTCCACGTTCTCATACCCATGCTTCTTCATCACCTTTTTCAACAGTTCAGAATGTACCTCTGCAACTTTTCCTGTAAATACTATTCTCTCTTCACCCTTCAGATTCAGAGTGGAGAGCTGCTTTGTAACAAAATCTGAAAAAGCACCCTGAATAATGTGATTCATCTCTTTCGGGTAAGGCTTCGTAAGCACCCTGCCTGCAACGGCTGCGAGTTCGCGATTGGGTTTAGAGAGTGTATAAATACGGTTCATCATATCACCGTAGTCGGGATTGCCAAGCTGGTCGCCAATAAATTCAACTACTTCATCACTATCCGTGCCTCGGTAGTATTTTTGCAGCAAGCGCCTCCCGAGATCCGCTGCGCTGCCTTCATCTCCAATGGCGAACCCGAGTGATGCAGACTTCTTAGCCACGCTTCCATTTTCTATTTTTGCAGAGATGGATCCTGTGCCTAAAACAGCCACAACCCCGTCTCCGTCACCAAAAAACGCCTGGCCTGAACCCTCAAGGTCGGTTCGTATTTCAATAATGGCCATCGAGAAGATATTACCCAAAAACCTTCGTATGATTTCATCTGATATTGGATTACCAAGGCCGGTCCCAAAAAACATGACTCTTTCCGGCCTTAAGTGCCCTATCTGATCGTCAATATCCATACTATCTTCCGGCTCTTTTATGTTTGCCGGGTGCAGGCCTTGAGTGCGGACCTGAATGAATTCATGCCCATCATAATACAACCAATCGGTTTTGGTAGCCCCGCTATCTGCTATCAGTATATTCATGC
>PWWL01000050.1 GCA_003561515.1 Balneolaceae bacterium | reverse complement strand
TGATTTCGTTCTCATCGCCTGTGGCTACCACGTTATTGTCGAGCCAGCGTGTAAACGACGTTTTTTGCGCCTGACTCGATAGCGGTAGGATTAAATGCGCCAAAAATCCGGCCATCAACAGAGTGATGACAGAAATGCGAAAGATATGTGAAAGACCCGATTTCATCAGAGGGGTAAAAATAGAGAGATACCCGGCGGTTGACAAATTAATTTTTGAGTTTACTCAGGTGTGATAACGCTTTGAGTGGGTTGTTATTGGGATAAGCTTGATTCGGGGATGGATGTGGTTGAAATTGCTCCCTGCTGCGCGCTTTTGCGCAGTCCCGACACCTCGGGGCTCCCTGCTCCCTGAAACTTGAAGTCTGAATTCCGACGCTTACAGGAGGTCCGGAAAATCACCGGATCAAGCTGTCAGGTCTGCTTGTTGTCAACTGCCCACCGTCTTCGACACTCTGTCAAACTCTTCCTTCAAAAACCGTCCCGTGTAGCTTTTGTCTTTTCCGGCTACCTGTTCGGGGGTGCCTTCGGCGATGATTTCGCCCCCGCCATCGCCGCCTTCGGGGCCAAGGTCGATGATCCAGTCGGCTGCCTTTATCAGGTCCATATTGTGTTCGATAACAATTACGGTGTTGCCTTTTTCTACAAGCTTCTGAATTACATCAACAAGCATACGCACATCCTGGAAGTGGAGTCCGGTGGTTGGCTCATCCATGATGTACATGGTGTCTCCTGTTCCTATCTTGGAAAGTTCACGCGACAGCTTGATCCGCTGTGCCTCACCGCCGCTCAGCGTAGTGCTCGATTGGCCAAGTGTGAGATAGCCTAAACCCACTGAATTTAGCGTTTTAAGTTTCCGCTTTATTGATGGTACAGAGTCAAAAAAGTCTACCGATTTGCTGATCGGCATTTGCAGCACGTCGGAAATATTTTTGCCTTTGTAATGTATTTCCAGTGTTTCGCGATTGTAACGTTTACCGTTGCATGTTTCGCAATCCACATAAATGTCGGGCAGGAAGTTCATCTCGATTTTTCGAACACCGTCTCCCTGGCACGATTCGCACCGTCCGCCTTTCACATTAAAGCTGAAACGTCCCTGGTCGTATCCGCGGATTTTGGATTCGGGAAGTTCTGCGAACAGCGAACGGATATGGTCAAATACTTTCGTGTAGGTGCCGGGATTGGATCTCGGCGTTCGCCCAATCGGGCTTTGGTCTATTGAGATCACTTTATCAACATGACGTAAACCATCAATCGAACTGTAGGGCAGGGGAACTGATTTGGAGTGATAAAATTCGTTGGTGAGGATCGGGACCAGCGTCTGATTAATGAGTGAGCTCTTTCCGCTGCCGCTTACGCCTGTTACGCATATAAATTTTCCAAGCGGAATATTTACATCCACATTTTTGAGATTGTGTCCGCGTGCTCCGTTTATCCTGATCGATTTACCCGATCCTTCCCTTCGCTTCTCAGGATAGGGTATAGCTTCCTCATCCTTTAAAAACCTGACGGTCATTGCCTGGGGATCAAGTTCGTCCGGTTTGCCTTTGGTAACCACATAGCCTCCCTCTGTTCCGGCACCGGGCCCGAGATCAACCACGTAGTCGGCGTGCTCGATGGTTTCACGATCGTGCTCAACTACAATTACGGAATTTCCCAGGTCGCGGAGGGTCTCGAGCGATTTTATGAGCTTGATATTGTCTCGCTGATGCAGGCCTATGCTGGGCTCATCCAGAATATAGAGTACGCCCACAAGCTGGGTGCCAATCTGGGTGGCAAGACGGATACGCTGCGCTTCGCCGCCACTAAGTGTCTGCGCCTCACGGTCGAGCGATAGATAGTTCAGGCCCACATTGAGAAGGAAGTCAAGTCGGTCGATCACTTCCTTCAGAACCTGCTGCCCAATTTTTCGTTGCCGCTCGGTCAATTTTAAATTACCAATAGTCCTCCGCAGACTATATACATCCTGCTGTACGAGATCCTGAATAGTGTGTCCATCAATTTTGTAGGAGAGGGCCTCCTTTTTTAGCCGGCCTCCACCGCACTCGGGGCAGCTTACTTTTGAGAGAAATGCCTTTGCCTTATCGCGCTGCTTGGGTGAGTTGCTGTCCTCATATTGCTCTTTGATGATCGCTTTCAGCCCGGAAAACTTGTGTTTGTACGTTACGTTACTGTTTTTGAAGTCGTAGCTTACGTTAAACTTAAGCTCACCACCACCCTCGAATAGCAGGTTTAAAGCTTCTTCAGAAAAGTTCTTCAGAGGGGTATCAAAGTCATGATCAACGGTTTCGAGTACCGCGCTGAGCTGTTTGAATACAAAGATATCCCTGGGCTGGCCAAGATAGCGAATGGCGCCATCATTGATGGCCTGCTCAGGATTTGGCACTACCAGGCCCCGGCTAACGTCGTAGCTGTATCCAAGGCCATTGCATGCTTTGCAGGCGCCATACGGAGAGTTGAAGGAGAAGAGATTTGGGGCGGGGTCTTCGTACGAAAGGCCGCTTTCCAGATCGTAAAGGTGCTTTGAATAGACCTGATCGCGTATTTCGCCATCTTCCTGAATCCCCAGAATGAGATTGCCATCGGCCATCTCGAGAGCCATATGCACGCTTTCGGATATTCTCTTCTGGCTGTTTGGGGATATTACAAAGCGGTCAACTACAACTTCTATATTGTGTGTTTTATACCGGTCGAGCTTGATCTCACCTTCAAGATCAATCAGTTCACCGTCTACCCGCGCTTTCACAAAACCCTGTTTCTGCATCTGTTCGAACAGCTCGCGGTAGTGGCCTTTTCGTCCGCGAACTACCGGCGCAAGACAGTACGCTTTGGTGCCTTTGGGCAGGTCCATAATGGCCGCAACAATTTGGTCGGAGGTCTGCTTCTCCATTTTGTTGCCGGAGATGTAGGAGTAGGGCACACCGATGCGAGCATAGAGAAGCCGTAAAAAATCATAGATCTCGGTAACCGTGCCAACCGTGGAGCGCGGATTGCGATTGGTCGTTTTCTGATCGATGGAGATGACCGGCGACAGTCCATCGATAAAATCTACCTCAGGTCGCTCCATCATTCCCAAAAACTGCCGGGCGTAGGCAGAAAGCGACTCCATGAAACGACGCTGCCCCTCGGCATAGATGGTGTCGAAAGCGAGAGAAGATTTGCCCGATCCAGAAAGCCCGGTAAACACGACAAGCTTTTCACGGGGAATGTCGATGTCGATGTTTTTAAGATTGTGCTCGCGTGCGCCGCGAATAATGATGTTGTTCTGCAAGACAGGTGTGTGTTAACAAATTAAACCATCAAAAATACGAAAGATTTCATGCATTGGCATGCGCCGGCAATCAAAAGATGTTGTCCACGTTCTGCATACAACATTCACTTTACTTGCGTTCACGGTTAATTGGATGGACATAAATCACTCGGAAGCCTCATTCCCGGTCTATCTGTACTAATAGTCAAATTGTCCTTATCTTTATTTTCTTTACAAAAATCTGAAGCTTGAACATTCAAATGAGTATAAACCCCCAAACAGCCAATCTCATTCACGCCACGGAAGTTCTTGAAGCAAATGAATGGCACCCGCTTTCGTGGAATGGCAAGCCAATTCAACAGCTGCCGCCGTACCCCAATACCGAGGCGCTGCAGGAAGCTTACAACCGGCTGCGGGCACTGCCGCCGCTCATCACGTCGTGGGAAGTTGAGGCACTTAAAGAAAAACTTGCACTGGTCTCAGAAGGAAAATTATTCTTACTGCATGGAGGTGACTGTGCAGAAACCTTTGATGCCTGCAAGGCTCCGAAGATTGTAAACATGCTGAAGGTGTTGCTTCAGATGAGTTTCATACTTGTGCATGAAATGGGCACGCCTGTTCTCAGAATTGGCCGCATTGCCGGACAGTATGCAAAGCCGCGATCAAAAGATTTTGAAGTTGTTAATGGTGAGGAGATGCTCAACTATCGCGGCGATCTCATTAACAGTTTTGTGCCTAATAAGGATGCGCGTACTCCGGATCCCCAAAGGTTGATTACAGCCTATGAGAAAGCGGCACTTACGCTTAATTTTCTTCGGGCACTTTCAGATGAGGGGTTCTCCGATCTTCAGCACCCCGAACAGTGGGAACTCGATTTCATGAAGAATAACGAGTTTTATAAGGATTACGAAGCGATGGTTAGCTCTATAAACAAAGCGATTCATTTTATGGAGACAATCACCCCAAATACGATCAACACGCTTCATAAAGTTGATCTTTATACCTCGCATGAGGCGCTTAATCTTTATTATGAGGCAGCTCAAACGAAACAAGTACCTCGAAAATCCGGATGGTTCAATCTGAGCGGGCATCTTGTATGGCTCGGCAACCGTACCAAACAGCTCGATGGCGCACACGTTGAGTACCTCAGCGGCATTAATAATCCAATCGGCATTAAAGCCGGGCCACCGTTCGATCTCGAAGATACCCTTGACCTGATCGACCGCCTTAATCCCGCCCGGGAAGCCGGAAAAATTGTGATCATTACCCGAATGGGTGTCGACAGTGTTCAAAAATATCTGCCAGCATTTATTCGCGCGGTAAAACAGGAAGGCCATCGTGTTGTCTGGAGCTGTGACCCAATGCATGGAAATACGTTTGCAACCGATAACAACGTGAAGACACGCAGGTTCAACGATATTCTCGAAGAAATCAAAACCACGTTTGCCATACATCGTGCCGAAGGAAGCTACCTCGGCGGCGTGCATCTCGAAATGACCGGCGACAATGTTACTGAATGCGTAGGCGGTGCAAATGGCCTGAATGAGAACGGCCTTGAGCGAAACTACGAAACATACTGTGATCCCCGCCTAAATTATGAGCAGAGCCTGGAAATGGCTTTTCTTGTGGCAAGAGAGTGGAATAAGAGTTACCGCTGACGGACGTTGAGATAGAGTTTATACTTATGAAAAGAAGAGAGTTGGTGAGAGGGAGAGTGGGTGAGAGGGAGATAGGGAGAGTGGGTGAATTAGAGCGATTTTCTATAATGTCCAACTCTCTGGATTGTGGATCATATTCACCAACATGCCCAAAACTTTATCATATTCTTCATTTAGACGAGTGCATTCTTTCAAAAGTATGTGCCCGCAATCTCCAGCAAAATTAAGCCAGGTTTGTGTTTCTGCGGACTCTGTCTCCGCATCTGAAAGCTTGGCAACAAACGATTTAACATACCTTCTTTTTCTATAGGCCTCTGTAATATTTGCAGGAACAGATCTTGAAGCCTTTCTGATCTGACTTGTTAGCGAGTATTTTTCTTCTGCGGGGAAATCTTTGGAGAGTTCAAAGATTTCCATAGCCAATTGGTACGACAATCTGTAAACCCTCAATTGTTTATGTGACTTGATTCTCTCCACTTACTATTTCTCCCCTATTTTTAATAAGAAAACTAAGTGCGAATCTAATTGACATTCAATTCATCTGCAAGAACATTTCACCCGCTCACCCGCTCACCCGCTCACCCGCTCACCCGCTCACCCGCTCACCCGCTCACCCGCTCACCCGCTCACCCGCTCCCCATCTCTCCCTCTCCCCCTCTCTCCCGCTCACCCACTCACCCACACAGCCTTCCCCATCCCGGACAAATATTCAGCCTCACCCTGTAACTCTGTCTATCACATAATGACAGCCGGTCTGAATACGTTAAACAGAGTGAAATTCCTGCAGAACAGTTTGTCAGGTATGTCAAAAGCGTCAGGGAAAAATTTGTTTGGCATTTCTGTTGCATAATTAAAAAGTGAAATCAGAAACCAAATAAATTAAATGGAGGTCGCGTTATGGCTATCATGAGATATTCTCAACCTGACTCAGATGTTTTCGGTAAAAGATTTTCCGATATCATTGATGAGTTTTTCAACGACGCAGTGGCAACAAGAAGAAATACGTTTGCACCGAGCATCGATATTTCTGAAACAGAAAAGCAGTTTGTGATTGATGCCGAGCTTCCCGGAATGGAGAAGAAAGATATCGACATTAATCTTGAAAACGGACGCCTTACCATAAGCGGTGAGCGAAGGTTTGAATCGGAAGATAGTGGAAGGCAGTACCACAGAGTGGAAAGCCACTACGGTTCTTTTACAAGATCTTTCCAGCTTCCGGACAATGTAAACGATGATAGCATCGTTGCTACTTATAAGGATGGTATCCTCAGCGTTACCATCGATAAGAGCGAAGAAAAGATGAAGAAGCAAATAAAGATCAAATAGTTATATCAGATTTTTAAGAGCTGTTCTACTTAGTCCCCTAAAGAGAGCAGGTTAGTTAGCGCCGGAGCTGCTGTGAAATGCGACTCCGGCATTTTTTTGGAACAAGGGGCACAATAAAGGAAACCATGTCTGGGTTAGAATGGTTGAAAAATCAGCCCACCTGCAGGCAGTACCGGTATCGTAATTCTTTGCGGTGCACCCTGCAGCCAAGGCAAAACAAACCAAACTTAATTACATCTATTCCATGGATCGAATCACTAAAGGTATCATTGCGGCTGTCGCAGTAGCGTTTTTCTTGATTGGGATTAACATCGGCAACGGAACTGACAATGTCGGTGATTCCGGACCGGCATCGCTGCCAGAATT
>PWWL01000335.1 GCA_003561515.1 Balneolaceae bacterium | reverse complement strand
TCGTGCCGTTTTACGACCGCACCGGCCTTATCTACGAAACCCTCGGCACGCTTGAAGAAGCCCTGACCCTCCAGATTCTGATCACCATTCTGGTTGTAATCGTGATGCTGCTGCATCTGCGCTCCTCATTTCTGGTTTCGGCCCTGCTGCCGTTAGCTGTGCTGATGAGCTTTATCATGATGCGCCACTTCGGGGTGGATGCCAATGTGGTGGCGCTGGCGGGTATTGCCATTTCGATCGGGGTGGTGGTCGACATGGGCATCATCCTTACCGAAAATATGCTCCGCAATCTGGAGGAGGCCAATCCGGGCAAAAACCGTCTGGAAATCATTTACGAATCCACGGTTGAGGTGGCCCCGGCTGTGGTGACCGCGCTGCTTACGACCATCGTGAGCTTTCTTCCCGTCTTTATGCTTCAGGACGCCGAAGGCAAACTGTTCGGTCCGCTGGCCTTCACCAAAACCTTCGTGCTGCTGGCCACGCTGATTATCATCATCACCATGATACCGCCGTTCGCGCACTGGCTGTTTTCCCGGAAAGCCGGTACCGATTCCGCGCGCCTGTTCTGGAACGGTCTGTTGGCAGTCGCCGGATTTGTGCTGCTTTTTATCATGACCTGGGCGGGCGTGGTGCTGCTTGCGCTCGCGGCCAATAATTTCTACTGGAGATACGCGCCGGCCCGGACCAAAACACCGGAGCAATGGCGGGATATCATCAGCATTGCGATTGTTTTTGTGGTGATCGGCTGGATGCTGGCCGTTAACTGGCTGCCGATGGGCTCGGGGCATTCGCAGCTCGCCAATTTCCTCTATGTGGTGCTGATTGTCGCCGTGCTGCTCGGCCTGTTCCGGCTCTTTATCTGGTTTTATCAGGATATCCTTGCATGGTTCCTTCAGAAACGGGCCGTCTTTTTCATCCTTCCGGCCATTATTCTGATTATCGGACTGATGAGCTGGCGCGGTTTCGACCGCACGTTCCATTATGCATCCGTGCCGTTTCAGGCCGTTGGCTGGGACATAAAGGAATCCGGATTCTGGACCGGCCTGGATAATACCTTCCCCGGCCTCGACCGCGAATTTATGCCGAAACTGGATGAAGGCTCTTTTCTGGTGATGCCCACCACCATGCCGCATGCCGGAATGGAAGAAGTGATTGATGTGGTCCGCAAAATGGACATGCGCATCGCCTCCATTCCGGAAGTGGAAACCGTGGTCGGAAAAGTCGGCCGGGCAGAATCCCCGCTTGATCCTGCTCCCGTTTCCATGTTCGAAAATGTGGTGAACTACAAAAGCGAGTACAAAACCGACGAACGCGGACGGCGGGTGCACTTCAAAGTGGATCGCGACGGCGAATTTGTGAGGGATGATACCGGCGAGCTTATACCCGACCGGCGCGGCAGCTTTTACCGGCAGTGGCGGGATGAAATCCGCTCTCCGGACGATATCTGGAATGAAATCGTGGCGGCCTCCAAAATTCCGGGCACGACTTCGGCACCGAAACTGCAGCCGATTGAAACCCGCATTGTGATGCTTCAAACGGGCATGCGCGCCAATATCGGAGTGAAGGTCAGCGGGCCGGATCTGGAAACCATCGACCGGTTTTCGCTGGAGCTGGAAGATCACATTCGTCAGGTTGAAGGCGTGCGCGGGCCGTCGGTTTTTGCCGACCGTACCGTGGGCAAGCCCTACATCGAAATTGATATCGATAGGAGAGAAATCAGTCGTCACGGCCTCTCGATTGGTGATGTGCAGGAAGTGATTTCCATTGCACTCGGAGGTATGCCGCTCACCACAACCGTGGAGGGACGCGAGCGCTATCCGATTCGGGTACGCTATGCGCGGGAATACCGGAACACTCCCGAGGCTATGCGTCAGGTGCTCGTGCCGACTCCGGCCGGCTATCAGATTCCGCTTGGGCAGCTGGCCGACATCCGCTTCGAAACCGGCCCGATGAGTATCCGGAGTGAAAACACGTTTCTGATCAACTACGTCACGTTCGATAACGTGTCGGGCATCAGCGCGGTGGAGACCGTCGAAAACGTGCGCCGCCATCTGGACGAACAAATTGAAACCGGAAACCTGAACGTGCCGTCCGGAATCAGCTATACGTTCGAGGGTGAGTTCAAAAATCAGCAGCGGGCGGCCGAGCGGTTGATGCTTATTCTGCCGGTTACGCTGCTTGTCATCTTACTGCTGATCTATTTCCAGTTCCGCTCGGTAGCGATGAGCTTCATCATCTTCTCCGGAATCGCGCTGGCGTGGGCGGGAGGATTTGTGATGCTCTGGCTCTGGGGGCAACCCTGGTTCCTTGATTTCAGCCTGTTTGGTGTAAATCAGGCCGAGCTGCTGCAAACCGGGACCATCAACCTCAGCGTAGCGGTCTGGGTCGGATTCCTGGTGTTGTTTGGCATTGCCGTGGATGACGGCGTGGTGATGGCCACCTATCTCAAGCAATCATTCGCGAAGCTGAAAACCGATTCCATCGAAGGCATTCGCAAGGCCACCATTCAGGCCGGGCTGCGCCGTGTGCGTCCCTGCCTGATGACTACCGCCACCACGCTGCTGGCCCTGCTGCCGATTCTGACCTCCACCGGAAAAGGCTCCGACATCATGATTCCGATGGCCGTGCCCGTATTCGGCGGGATGCTGTTTCAGGTCATCACCCTGTTTATGGTGCCGGTGCTGTTTTCGCTGTGGATGGAATGGAAATTAAAACGACAAACCGAAACCACGGAGGTGGGATTATGATGATCAAACAAAAGTACATAAACCACCACTCTATGCGTGTACTATCCCTTGTTTTTTTATTCGTTTGGATGGTTTTTATACCAAACCCCGTGAACGCGCAATCGCCACAAGCTGAACGCGATGTCCTTCAGAATTATATCAATCTGGCCATTCAGAATAATACCGGTTTGCAGGCTGGCGCCACCCGTGTGGAAGCCTCCCGTCTTATGCGCCGGGAATTTGGTTCCCTTGGTGACCCTATGGTGGAACTGGAATATGACGTTTGGTCACGCATGGAGCCCGGAAGCCGGTTCCGTGTGGCATTGATGCAACCCCTCTCGTGGTTTGGCAAACTTTCGGCCACGCGGACGTATTACGATCAGCGGGCCGAGGCTCAACAGTATAGATTTGAGGGTGATGTGCAGGATTTGGTTTATCAGATACGGACACTCTGGTATGAAATGCACGAACTGGAGCATCATACCCATTTGCTGTATGATAATCTGGAAACCCTTGAACAACTGGAGAGTCAGATTATGGCCCGTCTCGAAAGCGGGTTGGGTTCTCAGATTGATGCACTTCGCATCCAAATTGAAAAAAAAGAACTCCAAAACCGGATTGAATCATACTATGATGCCATTGAAGGGCTCGCCGGAAGGTTTAATGCCCTGTTGAACCGGGATCCGGATGCTGAAATAGCATTGTTTTATGAGCTTCCACCCGAGCCAATTCCGAACCGGTACCAACATCAGCCTGCGGTCGCTGAAAACCCTGACCTTCGCTACATAGACGCAGAAACGATGGCATCACAAACTGCGGAAGAGCGTGCCCGACTCGATGGAAGGCCCGATTTTTCCGTTGGTGTCGGGTTCATGAACAGGGATTTACTGCTTGGTGATCCAGAGCGGATGAATGGCATCGAACTGATGGTCAGGTTTAACCTGCCTGTTTACCGAAACCAATACCGGGCAAGGTCCCAGCGTGCCCGTCTGGAAACCCGCGCGTTACAACAGCAACGCGAGCAGTTGGAAAGCCAATTAAGCGGAGAGTTTTTTCAGGCAAAAAAATCCCTGGGTTCGGCTGCTCGCCAACAAAGCCTGTACAAAGAAAACCTCATCCCGTTAACGGAACATGCGCTTGAACTGGCGCTGAGCCAATATGCGGCAGGTGCAGGCGGGTTCGAGCAAATCATACAGTTGCAACGACAGTTGCTGGATTTAAACATGAGTTACACAACAGCTGTGATAGAGCAAAACAAGGCCATTGCCCGACTTGATCTTATCTCTGGACAGTCTTCATTTCTTTCAGAAAACGATTTTTAACCATAAGGCATACACATGAAAACACTATTGAATAAACCATGGGTCAAGCCGGTACTTTTCATTTTTACCGGTTTGTTATTGGGATGGCTGATCTTCGGAGGAAGCCCGCACAACCATGACCACACAGGTGAACAGGCAGCCGAAACCGGAAACGGAACCATCTGGACCTGCTCCATGCACCCATCCATTCGCGATGATGAACCCGGTACTTGCCCCATCTGCGCTATGGATTTAATCCCGGTGACATCCGGAGATATGGATGATGACCGATTCTCAATGGTCATGTCGGAGGCTGCCGTTCGGCTGGCTGAAATCCAGACAACACCTGCAAAATTGGATGTACCGTCCTATCACATTTGGGCGCCGGGAACCATACAGGCCGATGAACGCCGACTGGCAACCGTAGCCGGGCACTACTCCGGTCGTATAACAAAACTGCATGTGGATTTTCCCGGAGCAGCTGTCCGGAAAGGGCAGCCTTTGGCATCTGTGTATTCGGAAGAACTGCTGGTTGCCCAGCGCGAATTGCTGGAATCGTATCGAAGACGCGACATCAACCCTGCGCTTTACCGGGCGGCCCGGCAGCGCCTCACCTTCTGGGAGCTCACCGATGCACAAATTGATGCCATCCTCGAAAAAGGCGGGCCCGTTCGTGAAATTGAGATCCTATCGCCGGTAACCGGAGTGGTAACCGAGCGAAACATCACCCTGAATGATTACATCCAGCGCGGACAAACGCTTTTCAGGGTGGCTGACCTCTCAACCGTCTGGCTCCTTTTTGATGTTTCCGAAACCGATATTTACAGAATGCGCACGGGTCAGAACATCAACTTTACCCTGCGGTCAAGGCCCGGCGATGAGCGCGAGGCCACGGTTACCTTTGTTGAGCCGACCCTGGACACCAGCAGGAGAACCGTTCGGGTTCGTGCCGAAGCCGGGAACCGAGATGGAACCCTGCGACCGGGCATGTTGGTATCGGGCAATGTACAGATTGATGCACAACAGCCTGAGCTTTTAATACCTGCATCAGCCGTTCTGTGGACCGGTCCGCGCTCGGTTGTGTACGTTAGGGATATGGAAGCCGACTCCCCTCGTTTTGAGGCCCGCGAAGTTACGCTTGGTTCGCGAAGCGGGGATTTCTATGTGATTTATGATGGAATCAGTGAGGGCGAGCATGTGGTATTCAATGGCGCGTTCAAAATCGACAGCGAAATGCAGCTGGCCGATAAATTCAGTATGATGAACCGCATTGCTATGGATGAAGGCCCGGCTCACCATTCGGATGATATCACACGTTTTGAGGATGTTCCGGACGTTTTCCGCGCGCAGCTTACCGACGTTATTAAACTATACATTGAAGGAAAAGACGCTCTGGTAGCATCCGATTTTGAGGGCACTGTCCGTGCGTTTACCCGCATGAATGAGAAGGTCAAAGGCATCGGGGAGCACAGTCTGTCCGGCTCCGGGCATCAGGCGTGGATGGACCGCTATGCCGCACTTACCCAACATGGCGGTCTGCTCACCGAAGCAAATGATATCGAAGCCGCGCGCACCCAATTCCGGTTTATTTCAGATGAGCTCATCAAAGCGGTACGTCAATTCGGGGTTGAGGGCGTAGTCTATCAGCAGTACTGCCCGATGACCTTCGACTGGGAAGGAAGCTATTGGCTGAGCACCGAGGAACAAATCGCCAACCCGTATTTACCGGAAACCATGCTGCGATGTGGTGAGGTGATTGAGCGGTTGGAGTGATGTTACTTATCCTAATGGTTCACATCCATTGATTGCAAACAGTAAATTTTGTATGTTTTATCATGACTATTGAACAACGCAAATTGGAGCTAATCAATTGGATAACCTCAATCCAAAACGAAGACGTCCTTAATCGCATTGAGGATTTCAGGAACAACCCTGAACCTGCGATTCCAGATACAATTCTTGAACTCCTTAATGAATCAAGTTCTGCCAAACTTGAAGATTGCACGGAACACACAAGTGCTCGCAAGCTTCTTGGACGTAAATGAGAACTGTTTGGACGCCTCTGGGCCTAAAATCCCTTGGCAAAACAACCAACTTTATTGAAGAACAGTGGAACAAGGATGTTGCGGATAATTTCCTCGATCGTCTTGATGAACGCATTGAACAACTGAAAAGAAATCCCAAAATTGGGCCAACATACGAACAAACTGAATTTCGGCAACTTCTTATCCATCCTCATGTAACATTATACTACGAGCTCAAAACTGACCACTTAATTCTAACTCTGGTATGGGCTAACAAGCAAGATCCTGATGAACTACGGAAAGAATTAAAACGGGTGTAAACATAAGCTATCAATACATGGGGTTTTATCGGTTGGAGTGATGTTTTTCAGATAACAATTCTCAATAAGACTTGTTATTATGCATATATTAATAGGCATCAATACATATAATATTATGCGCACTACTCTTGATATACCCGGCAAGCATATTAAAGAAGCGCTGCGTGAGACGGGCGCCAAAACAAAAAGTCAGCTCATTAAGGACGCGCTGCAAGCACAAATAGACCGCGCAAAGCGAAAACGGCTTATTTTTGCAAAAGGCAAGATTGATCTAAACATTGAC
>PWWL01000002.1 GCA_003561515.1 Balneolaceae bacterium | reverse complement strand
GAGCCAAGCATCAGAATCGACGCTTCAAGAACTGCATCATGGCTCAACGGAAGGTGAACCGCCATCTGGTCACCGTCAAAGTCAGCATTAAATGCCGTACATGATAGAGGGTGCAAACGAATTGCTTTCTCCTCAATCAGTACCGGCTGATATGCCTGGATACCGAGTCGGTGAAGCGTTGGTGCACGGTTCAGCAGAACGGGGTGTCCGTCGATCACATTTTCAAGAACTTCCCAGACTACCTGATCGCGGCGGTCAACCACTTTCTTGGCACTTTTCACCGTTTTTACGTAACCGCGCTCAATTAGGCGTCGAATTACAAACGGCTTGTAAAGCTCAATAGCCATCTCTTTCGGCAGACCACACTCGTGCATTTTGAGTTCTGGTCCAACCACGATTACGGAACGTCCTGAGTAGTCGACACGCTTACCGAGAAGGTTTTGACGGAAGCGTCCGCTTTTACCTTTCAGCATATCGCTGAGAGATTTCAGCGGGCGGTTGTTATTGCGAACCGCATTCGATTTCCTTGAGTTGTCGTACAGAGAATCTACGGCTTCCTGAAGCATTCGCTTCTCGTTTCGCAGAATTACATCCGGAGCCTTAATGTCGATCAATCGCTTTAGGCGATTATTTCGAATGATCACTCTTCGATAAAGATCATTAAGATCAGACGTTGCAAAGCGCCCTCCCTCGAGGGGTACCAGAGGCCGAAGCTCCGGGGGTATTACCGGGATCACGCTTTGAGTCATCCAATCTGGATGATTCTCAGTATGCTGGTTGGCGGCACGGAATGATTCGATAACCTGCAGCCTCTTCAGTTTTTTCTTCTTGCGCATCTGAGAAGTCTCATTTTTCACTTCATCTCTCAGCTGATACGCAAGTGTATCAAGATCCATATTCTGGAGCAGGCCCTGAATAGCTTCAGCACCATCTTTCACAATGAATTTGTCTTCATCGTCATCATCCATTTCATAATGATCTTCAGGCAACTGGTCGAGAATGTCGTACTTCTCTTCTTCAGTGATGAGATCTCCGCGCTTGTAGCCAAGGTCGCGTGCAAAGCCGGGATTTATCACTACGAACGTTTCGTAGTAAACAATCCGCTCAAGATTTTTTGAAGAATAACCAAGGAGATACGCGATCTTGCTTGGCAAAGATTTGAAGTACCAGATATGTACGATCGGAACAGTGAGGGTAATATGCCCCATTCGCTCACGGCGTACAGCTTTCCGGGTAACTTCTACACCACAGCGGTCGCAGATGATACCTTTATACCGGATACGCTTGTACTTACCACAGTGGCATTCATAATCTTTCACCGGACCGAAAATCTTCTCGCAGAAAAGACCGTCCATCTCCGGTTTGAATGTTCTGTAATTAATAGTTTCAGGAGTCAGAACTTCTCCATGCGAACGGGACAAAATCGTCTCGGCAGATGCCAGAGAGATACCGATATTAGAAAAGTCTTTGGTAACAGTTAATGTTTTTGTAGACGGCAAGGGTAGACCTCCGTTTTAGATTTATTTAACAGAACAAACGTTTATCAATTAAGAACTCTCAAGCGTCCATCGGACCTTGAAGCGTTCGGACAGAGACGCTTGAAGGTCTGACGGACGCTTCAAGGTCTGCAAATCTCATTAGTCGATATGGATTTCGAGACCGAGACCCATCAGTTCACGTAACAGTACTTTAAACGATTCAGGTATATCGCCTTCAGGCAGGTTTTCACCTTTCACGATGGCTTCGTATACCTTCGATCGTCCTTTCACATCATCACTCTTAACAGTGAGCATTTCTTTCAGAATATTGGCTGCTCCATAAGCATAAAGCGCCCAAACTTCCATTTCTCCAAGTCGCTGGCCGCCAAATTGGGCCTTTCCGCCCAGCGGCTGCTGAGTAATAAGAGAGTATGGACCGATAGAGCGTGCATGCATCTTGTCTTCAACCAGGTGGTTGAGTTTGAGCATATACATGTAGCCAACGGTGGTTTTTTGATCCAGTTTTTCGCCGGTTTGTCCATCATAGAGGTGAACGCGGCCATCTTCCGGCAATCCTGCCTGACGAAGCTGATCCTGTACCTGATCGTAAGAAGCACCGTCAAAAATTGGAGAGGCATATTTAACGCCAAGCTTCATTCCGGCCCATCCAAGAATAGTTTCATAAATCTGGCCGAGGTTCATACGAGACGGTACACCGAGCGGATTCAGTACGATATCAACCGGTGTTCCATCTTCCATAAATGGCATGTCTTCAACGGGAACAACCTTGGCGATAACGCCCTTATTTCCGTGACGGCCGGCCATCTTATCACCAACCTGAATCTTTCGCTTCTTGGCAACATATACTTTTGCCTTCTGGATAATTCCCGGTGGCAGCTCGTCTCCAACCTGAATCTGATACTTGCGGCGCTTGGCATCCGTTTCAATGTCTCTGCGGAGTTCGCGATAGTTTTTGAAAAGAAGCTTTACGTGTTTCACCAGCTCCTCATCCGTTGCCCAATCAATGTTTTCATTGATTTCGACCGGATCGAGTTCTTCGAAAACGGATTTTTTATACTTCTCACCTTTCGGGATCAGTTCAACATTGCTGTAGTTGTACACGCCCGGCGAAGTTTTATCCCGAAGCAGGCTGTACATCTTGTCTGCCCATTTCGAATTGAGGTCGGTCAATCTGCGGACATAGCGCTCATTTTCTTGTTCAACAAGCTTCTTCTCCTCTTTTCTCGAAATCTGCTCATCACGTTTACGGCTAAACAGCTTGGTATCGATTACAACACCTGATACACCCGGGGGTGTCTTCAGTGATGCATCCTTCACATCGCCGGCCTTGTCGCCGAATATGGCGCGAAGCAGTTTCTCCTCAGGTGTCGGATCAGTTTCGCCTTTAGGCGTAATTTTTCCTACAAGTATGTCGCCGTGATTTACCTTGGCGCCGATTCTTACAATTCCCTTTTCGTTGAGATTTCGAGTAGCTTCTTCACTCACGTTAGGGATCTCACGGGTAAGCTCTTCTTCACCCCGCTTTGTATCTCGAACCTGTTGCTCGAATTCAGTGATGTGAATGGATGTATAAACATCATCCTGCACAATTCTTTCACTGATCACAATGGCATCCTCAAAATTGTACCCTCGCCATGGCATGAACGCAACGAGCATGTTGCGGCCAAGTGCAAGTTCACCTTTTTCGGTCGCGTAACCATCTACAATTGCATCACCCTCTTTCACTTTGTCGCCCACGCTAACAATCGGGCGCTGGTTGATGGTTGTATCCTGGTTACTTCTTTCAAATTTTTGGAGATGATAACTTTTCACACCGTCATCGAAATAGCAATTTTGCTCGAGCTCGGTTCGGGTATACTTAATTCGAACTTCCTTACCACTCACATATACTACTTCACCGTCGCCCTCGGCTGTAACAATAGCACGCGAGTCTTTGGCTGCCCTCTGCTCAAGGCCAGTACCTACAACCGGTGATTCAGGCCGCAGAAGTGGCACGGCCTGACGCTGCATGTTCGATCCCATCAATGCACGGTTGGCGTCGTCATGCTCTATAAAAGGAATGAGCGCTGCTGCTAACGATGTGATCTGATTGGCAGATACGTCCATGAATTCTACCTGCTCCGGTTTGGCAAGGCCTACATTACTGTCTCTGAATCTCGAGAAAATCGATTCGTTGAGGAAGTTTCCTTTCTCGTCGATCGGGGCATTGGCCTGAGCAATAATGGTTTCGTCTTCCTGCTCGGCAGCAAGGTACTCCACATTGTTGGTCACAATACCTTCCTTCACCTTACGGTATGGTGTCTCGATGAAGCCAAAATCATTTACCTTCGCATGAATACAAAGTGATGTGATAAGGCCAATGTTCGGACCCTCAGGAGTCTCGATAGGGCAAAGACGACCGTAGTGTGTATAGTGTACGTCACGAACCTCAAAGCCTGCTCGCTCACGTGTAAGACCGCCTGGGCCCAGTGCCGACATTCGGCGCTTGTGAGTAAGCTCGGCAGCCGGGTTGGTCTGATCCATAAACTGCGACAGCTGGTTGGTACCGAAGAAGCTGTTGATAACGCTCGAGATGGTTCGTGCATTAACAAGATCCTGCGGGGTAAGCTGTTCGGCATCACGCGAATTCATTCTTTCGCGTATGGTTCTGGCCATTCTGGCAAGCCCGATAGCAAACTGCTGTCCAAGCTGCTCGCCAACTGTTCGGACCCGTCGGTTGCTAAGGTGATCGATATCATCAACCTGGCTCTTCAGCTCCTTGAGACGGATTACCTCTTTTATAATCGCCAGTACATCTTCTTTCGTCAAATACTGAATTGCCGGTTCTATATCGAGCTTCAATCGCTTGTTGAGCCTGTACCTGCCAACTTCACCGAGGTCGTACTTCTTGTCGCTGAAGAAGAGACGCTCAAGCACCTGCCGTGCAGTTTCAGGATCAGGCATTTCACCGGTTCTGATCTGCTGATACACTTCGGCCAGAGCTGAAACATCGTCATGAGACGGGTCTTTTCTGAGCGTGTTCATAATTACCGATCGCTCAGATTCTTCAACGCCGATCTTCTGAACAAGTACTTTCTTGGCTCCCGCTTCTTCAAGAAGCCCAAAATCATCTTCTGTGAGTTCATGATCTCTTTCAAGAACTACTTTTCTGCTGGTGGCCTCCGTTACTTCACCTGTTTCGTCATCCACAACCTCTTCGGTAACTTCCATGGTGATATCTGTGGCCAATCGCTTGCCAACAAGCTTCGAGTTGTAGGATTTCTTATTGCCAAAGTCGATTTCTTCTGAAAGATCGAAGAGGCTCAGTATATCCAGATCGGATGAGTAGCCAAGAGCACGGAGAAGAGTTGTAGCAGGTATTTTCTTCTTCCTGTCGATGTATGCCCAGAGTACGTCACGGATATCATTGGTAAACTCGATCCACGATCCCTTGAAAGGAATTACACGGGCTGAATAAAGCTGAGTTCCGTTTGGATGTACAGACTGGCCGAAAAACACACCCGGAGACCGGTGCAGCTGGCTCACAATCACGCGCTCGGCACCATTAATTATGAAGGTGCCTCTGTTTGTCATCCAGGGAAGGTCACCCAGGAATACTTCCTGCTCGATGGTTTCAGAAGCCTCGTCTGTTTCATCGGCAGAAGATAGTCTGAGCTTAGCCTTCAGAGGAATAGCGTACGTAAGTCCGCGTTCCTGGCACTCTTTAATGTTGTATTTCGGTGTATCGACAGAATAGTAAAGGAATTCCAGAATATGAGTTTCCCTTGTGTCCTGAATAGGGAAATTCTCATTAAATATTCTCTGGAGTCCATTGTTTTCCCGGTCATTAGGAGCGATATCGAGCTGAGCGAAGTCATTGAATGACTTGAGCTGGATATCTAAAAAATCGGGGTAATCAATTACATTTTTAATTCTGCCGAATGAAAGGCGATCGGTAAACGGGATTTTCTCCATAGTAGTACTCAAAAGGATGTTCTCCTTTAGGTTAAAAATAAGGTGCGGATTCTCTCAAATGAGAGGGTTGAGGTTTCAAAAACCTCGTACATAAATAAGACGCCAAAAGCCAACACCCCTAAACGGGGAGTTGGCTTGGCAAATAGATCGGGTAAGCAGGAATTACTTCAGCTCTACTTCAGCGCCTGCTTCTTCAAGTTTAGCTTTAATCTCTTCAGCTTCTGCTTTCGGAGCAGCTTCTTTGATGGTGTTTGGAGCACCGTCAACGAGTTCTTTAGCTTCTTTAAGTCCGAGGCCGGTTATGCCGCGTACTTCTTTAATTACAGCAATTTTCTTGGCGCCTGCTGCTTTCAGTACTACATCAAATTCATCCTTCTCTTCAGCAGCACCAGCATCGCCTGCAGCAGGTCCGGCTGCTACAGCAACAGCGGCAGCAGCGGGTTTGATGTCGTATTCTTCTTCGAGAACTTTTGCAAGTTCGTTTGCTTCTTTGATCGTTAAGTTAACGAGTTGTTCAGCTATTTCTTTAACGTCAGCCATTGTTCGTATTCTCCGTTCGTCGGTTTTGATTTAAAATTGTATTGGAATTAGTTTTCGCCTTTTTCGGCTATTGTTTTTATGGCACCTGCGATATTGCCACCTTGTGCCTGAAGTCCGCCTACAACATTGGTAATTGGTGATAGCAAAAGACCCATAATGTCGCCGATAACTTCGTTTTTCGACTTCATTGCGGCCAGCGTATCAAGCTGGTCTTCGCTGTAATAATCACCATCAATCAGAGCAGCCTTAAACTCGGGCTTTTTATGCTCTTTGATGTAGTCTTTTAGCACTTTAGCAGGTGCTGCCAGCTCTTCGTCCACAAATGCAAAACCGTTCTGGTCTTCAAGGTGTGGAAAGAGTTCGTCATATCCGCCAATTGTTTCCATAGCGCGCTTTATCAGTGTATTCTTGTACACTTTAAAACGCACATTACCGTCTCTGAACTTGCCGCGAAGCTTGCCCATATCACTAACTGACATACCTGAGTACTTGGTGATATAAACCGCATTCGAGCTATTCAGCTGTTCGGTAATTTCTTCAACAACTGCCTTTTTTTCTGATAGTGTCGGCATTTTGTTAACCTGTTAAAATTCTAAATTGCGGTAATGGATGAGCGGCTGATCGGGATACTTGGGCCCATTGTCGTACTTAAATAAGCACTTTTAATGTAGGCGCCTTTTGCCGATGCAGGTCTGAGTTTGATGATGGTTTGCAAAAACGAGATCAG
>PWWL01000156.1 GCA_003561515.1 Balneolaceae bacterium | reverse complement strand
GTGGCATCGTTGAGTATGATCCTGAAAAGGATTTCCTGATGTTCTATAACCCGGAGTTCACACCAAAGCCTCAGAATACAGTTGAGTACAGGGTTTATGATGGGGCAGGAAATTCTACATCAAGAAGTCTTACCGTTTCAAGATAATTCGCCCATCGCCGGCACGCAACGAGCCAACAATCTGGCACAACTTCGATTTATTATTGGCGAATTGCCACTTTTACAGATCAGATATAGGCGATGCAGCTGATCTCAACAAGAACATTTTTTGGCAGAGTTTTGACAGCTACCGTTTCTCGCGCCGGAAGATTTTTATCAAAGTAGTGTCCGTAAATCTCATTTACGGTAGAGAAGTCATCCATATTTGCCAGGAAAATGGAGCATTTGAGGACTTTTCCGAAACTGCTTCCCGCTTCCAGGAGAACCGCGCTTAAATTCTCCATCACTCTAACAGTCTGTGCATCTATACCGCCATCTACAATTTGCATAGTATCGGGGTGCAGCGCTATTTGGCCGGAGCAGTACAACAAACCGTTGTGAATTACAGCCTGGCTGTAGGGTCCAATCGCCTCCGGGGCCTTATCGGTGTGAATGAAAGTGTGGTTCATAGGGTCATTATTATTTCAGAAACAATATCGATTCAAAGCACTTAATATAATGCCTAACACCACGTATGTGAAGCTTGGAACCTCAAAACTCTGTATAGCCGAATTATTGCGGAAAGCACGATATATGGTTACTTTTACGATGTTATAGAAAAAAATCTCCAACCGATAGTCATACCAAAATGAATCGAATCAAACCATTCTTACTCATCTTTGCTCTCGCGGGAATCTTTTGGGCTTGTGAAACCACTGATCCGCTGGTGAACGAAGTACAAATTTTTCTTGTGACCGGCGAGCTCGATCAAGCTCTGGCAGTTGTTGAAAACGCGATTGCTGAAGATGATAACAACTATATCGCCCACTACTACAAAGGAAATATTCTCTCTGTGATGGCAGAAGAATATGAAGATCCGCGCGATAGAAAACAATACTATGAACGTGCGAGGGCTTCGTTCGACCGTGCTATTGAGCTTATGCAGGGACTGGAGGAGATGCCCGATGAAATGGAAGAACTTGAAGAAACAGTGACTTTCTACTGGGCTGAGGAATTCAACGCAGGCGTAAACATAATCAACGATGACAGCGTTAGGGCAGCCACTCCGGAGCCTAATTTTACGGCCATTGCACACTTCGAAAATGCCGCAATCGTTCAGCCCGATAGTGCACTATCGTATATGGTGATGTCTTCATCTTATTTTAATGAGAATATGATTGATGAAGCTGTTGAGATGTATGAAATAGCGATGTCGCTGATGGAAAGGCCTGAAGCTGAAGATTATGAATACATGATCAGCATTCTTCTCGTTCAGCAAAACTTTGAACGAGCCATTGAATATTCTGACAAGGCCCGGGCAGACTTTCCTGACAATACCGTTTTTGTACAGCTTCTCGCCGACGCCTATCTTCAGTCGGGAAGGCAAGATGAGGCAATTTCGCTTGTTGAAGGGCTCATCGCGGAAGATCCTGATAATCCCCAATACCGCAGGGTGCTTGGTACTCAAATCTATCAAACAGTGTCCATTCTTTCTGACCAGGTAACTGAACTGTATGAAACTGCTTTCGAAATGCGGCGTGATATGCGGTCATTGCAGGGAAGCGAGCGCGATGCTGCTGAAAGGGAGCTGAATCAACTGCAAGACAGAATTGACTCTTTGGAGGAGGAAATGGATGAATTAACCCAGATTTCAATCCGAGAAATGCAGATTGTTGCTGAACTTGAACCGGACAGTGAGTCAGCTAATTTCATCCTTGGTATTATATTCCAAAACCGTGCTGCAAGCTTATTTGAACGCAGAAATAACACCGAAGATAATCAGCGAGCCCAGCAATATGATGACCGCGCGCGTGATAATCTAAGGGAAGCCCTCGTTTACTATGAGCGTGCCGCTGAAATAAATCCCGACAATCCGGAAAACTGGCAGTCGCTATTCCAGGTTTACACTACCCTTGGAATGGAAGAAGAGGCTATGGAAGCCATGGAACGAGCCGGACTATAATATTCATAACCAACATAATTCAATGATCTATTTAAATACCCGAATGGCGAGCACTCTGTTCGCCTTCGGGATTTTTTTTACCCTTTCATGTGCACAGCTTGGCTTAACAAGCAGTGATGAAGAACAAGTTTATACATCTACCGAATACGAACAACAGCTCGAACAGGTTAGTGAAGAACTAACAAGGAACCCGGGTGACGCGGAGCTTGAAAAGAAAAAGGCCGAAATACTCGCCAGTATTGCTGCAAATACTTCAGTTCCAGATCAAAGAAATGCCATCTATGCAAATTTGAGAGAGCTTGGCGACACGCAAATACTCCGGGATGGCGAATCACAGCCGGAGATTGACAACCTCATCAGAACGGCATGGACAAACGAGCAGAGCGAAGGTGTGCGACTCTTGCAGCAGGAACAAGACGATATGTCTGATCATACTTTTGGAACCGTTATTTCTCATTTCGAGAACGCCATTACCTTGAACCCCGACAGTCTCAACACCTATAGTTTGCTGGCTAACACATACTATCGGCACGGTGATTTTAATGACGCTATACATACTCTGGAACGATCGCTCGAGCGTTCGCAAGCTGCGAAACCTCAAATCAGAGAAAAGCTTGCTTACCTCTATCTTGAATCCGGAGACATTGAAAGCTCCATTGAACTTTATACGTCTCTTGTAGATGAAAATCCGGGTGATGCGCATATTCGCCATGGATTGGCCAATGCGCACATCCTCGACATGAACCATGCAAAAGCTATTGAAATTCTCAGGCCACTAACCGAGCAATACAATACCCGTTATGAATACCATGAGGCGCTTGCTTCACAACTTTATTTCAGGTTCGCAGAGCAGGCGGGCACGATACTTCAGGAGAATGAATCACTATCGGATGAAGACGCTCAGCTTTTGATAATGATGCTCGAAGAAGCCGATTCCATTTTTGAAACTCTCAGCGGTGTGCTTCCTTTTCATGAAGAGCAAAAATTAAGAACTGCAACCTTTTATAAAAACTCTGCAGCGATGCTCAACAGATTAAGTACCTTCGCCGATGGTGAAATCAGAGAAGGCTTTTACGCTATGCACCAGGATTTTTTAGACAAAGCACTTCCTGCCTGGGAGGCATTGGCTGAAAATCATCCTGAAAACATCGACTACATACGGGCACTGATTGACGTTTACTCTGAGCTTGGCATGGATGATGATGCAGAATCACTGAAAAGATCCTACAATCTCTAATTTGCAATGAAATTCAATACCAAGGCCATACACGCCGGACAAAACCCTGAACCGACTACCGGTGCTGTAATGCCCCCGGTTTTTCATACATCTACCTACGCCCAAAAAGCTCCGAACGATCACCAGGGTTATGACTATGCAAGAGTTGGAAATCCAACCAGAACTGCGCTTGAAAAACTGATCGCCGGACTTGAAAATGCATCCGAGTGCGCTGCATTTTCAAGCGGTGTCGGGGCAATAGATGCCATCATGAAAACGCTGAACCCCGGCGATCATGTGATTTCTACGAATGATCTGTATGGAGGCACATACAGATTATTTACCAAGGTTTTTGAAAAGTATGGCATTACCTTCAGTTTTGTTGATATGACTGATCTCAGCCAGATTCGTAATGCCGTAACTGCACAAACAAAGCTGATCTGGATCGAAACGCCTACCAATCCTCTGCTTCGTATCATTGATATTGCAGCAGCTTCTGAGATTGCAAAAAAAGCCGGCGCTTTAAGTATTGTGGATAACACGTTTGCATCTCCATATCTGCAGCAGCCACTTGAACTCGGTGCGGATGCGGTAATGCACTCGACTACCAAATATCTTGGCGGCCACTCTGATGTTATTGGTGGCGCAGTAGCTTCTTCTAACCATGATTTGATGGAGCAGCTACGTTTTCAGGTAAAAACAACCGGTGCCGTTCCCGGTCCAATGGACTGCTATCTCACCCTCAGAGGAATCAAAACACTGCATGTAAGGGTGCAGCGTTCAGTAGAAAATGCAAAAGAAATTGCCCGTTTTCTCGAAAATCATCCTGATGTAGGAGAATTGCATTATCCCGGTTTAAAGAAGCATCCTCAGCATGAACTTGCTTCAAGGCAAATGAAAGATTTTGGGGCTATGGTATCATTCAGCCTCAAAAACGACTCAATGGAAGCAGCATCAGCCTTTATGAGCAAAACGAGAATTTTTACTTTGGCTGAAAGCCTTGGCGGTGTAGAGTCGCTGATCAGCCATCCTGCGAGCATGACACACGGATCCATTCCTAAAGAAGTCCGGGAAAAAGCCGGCCTATACGATTCATTGATCAGGCTTTCAGTTGGCATTGAAGATGTTGACGATCTGATCGACGATCTGAAACAAGCTTTTTAATTAAATCAAGTCTACCATTATGAAAAACGTTGTTATTGTAGCGGCCAAAAGAACGCCTCTTGGTTCTTTCGGCGGCAGCCTCTCCTCTTTCTCTGCTCCCGAACTTGGAGCGTCTGTAATTTTTGAACTCGTAAAAAGTGCCGGAATCAAACCCGACGATGTCCAGGAAGTGGTTATGGGAAATGTTCTGTCGGCAGGTGTTGGTCAGGCTCCGGCCAGGCAAGCAGCTCTAAAAGCCGGCTTATCGGAAAAAACTCCTTCTACAACCGTTAATAAGGTTTGTGCATCCGGTACCAAAGCCATAATGATTGCCGCCGATCAGATCGCCCTTGGTCAAAATGATATCATGGTTGCAGGAGGAATGGAGAGCATGAGCAATGTTCCTTACTATCTGCCCAAACACCGATTCGGGGCCAAAATGGGCCATGTTCAGGCCGAAGATGGAATCATTAAAGACGGGCTCTGGGACGTGTACAAGGACTTTCATATGGGCAATGCCGGAGAGATATGTGCTAAAGAATGCAGCATAACGCGTGAGCAACAAGATGAATTTGCCATAACATCTTATAAAAGGGCGATTGAGGCACATGAAAAGGGATATTTCAAAAATGAACTTATCACTATGAAAGTGAAAGACCGCCGTGGGAATGTAACTAAGGTGGACATGGATGAAGAGCTTGAGCGTGTTAATTTCGAAAAGATCCCCCAACTCAGGCCCGTATTTGATAAAGACGGAACCATTACAGCTGCAAACGCCAGTAGTATCAATGATGGAGCAGCCGGCGTACTGCTGATGAGTGAGGATAAAGCCAACGAATTAGGTATCAAACCACTTGCGCGGATTTTGAGTCATGGAAGTGCTGCCAAGGCGCCGGAATGGTTTACAACTGCGCCCGCAGACGCAATCCCCATAGCGCTGAATCGTGCCGGGCTTTCGAAAGATCAAATCGATCTTTTTGAAATCAACGAAGCGTTCTCTGTCGTTTCACTTGCCAACAACCAAATCCTGGAACTTCAACCGGACAAAGTAAACATACACGGCGGTGCCGTCAGTATCGGGCATCCTATAGGCTGTTCCGGAGCCAGAATAGTAGTCACTTTGCTTCACGCACTGCATCAAACCGGAGGAAAGTACGGGTGTGCCGGCATTTGCAATGGCGGCGGAGGAGCCTCGGCTGTAGTCATACAGGCATTATAACTTTCTTATCAGCATCCGTCAGGGCAAAATAGAGTTGCTTTTTTTGCCTGACGGGCGTATAATTTTATAATTATTACATGTAACGCTTTAGATAATCTCATTCCCCAAACCGGCATTCATGATGTGTAAGGTTTAAGAAATGGGAGAAAAAACCGATCTTTTACGCCTATTATAAAAAGCTACTGACAAGTACTTAATTTTTGTCACAAAAACCCTTCGGCGCAGTCTTTAATATTGTGGCCACACATGTTTAGCGGCCACTATATTTAAAAGTCTCTACAGGAGGATGAACAGTAACTTTAAGCCGAACAATCAATTTGTATTTCACTCGTTTCGGCAGGTATACAGGATGTAAACTGGCAATATCATGATGAAAAAATTTTTAACTGCACTTACACTTTCCGCGGCACTATTGTTTTCAGCTCCAATAGCTCAGGCTCAGGTTGGAATTACCGCCGTACCTTTTCTACAGATTGAGCCTGATTCCCGAGGTGCAGGTATGGGTAACACAGGTGTTGCCCTTGCCGACAATGCCGCTGCGATTTTTTGGAATCCGGCAGGTCTCGCTTTTCAAAACCAGAACCAGATAAGCATCACTCATGCTAACTGGCTGCCAGCTTTTAATGCCGACCTCTTCTACGATTATCTCGTGGGCACCTATTACATAGACGGTATTGGTATGATAGGCGGCCACATTACTTTTCTGAACCTCGGAGAACAAACCAGAACTGACGAAACCGGACTTGAACTCGGACGTTTTAACAGCTATGAAATTACCGCAGGTCTTTCTTACGGCTTCAGATTATCAGACAACTTCGCACTCGGTACGGGCTTAAGATTTATTTACAGCTCGCTCGCGAGCGGCGACGTGGGCGGCCAGCAGATCAACCCTGGTTCGTCAGTAGGCCTTGACATTGCAGCGCTCTACAAGAGCAACCCTTTCACGGTTGCTAACCGGGAAGCTACCATCAATGCAGGCCTGAATCTTTCCAATATCGGACCAGGCATTCAGTATACCGATAATGCCCAAAAAGATCCGCTGCCAACCGTTCTTCGAGCAGGCTGGGCCTACACGATGGATCTTGACAGCGACGGGATGAATACCCTTACCTTCTCCAACGATATTTCGAAAATTATGGCCCGCAATCAAAGATTGCAGGATCCGGAAGGCGATGATACATTTGAACCTATGGGTGTCGTTGAGGCACTGTTCAATTCATGGGGTACACTGGAGCGATTCAACGGAAATGAAATGGTGAGCCTCAATCTTGCCCAACAACTGATGTTAGGCTTTGGCCTCGAATACTGGTATAACGATCTGTTTGCTCTCAGAACCGGTTACTATTATGAAAATCCTGAAAACGGAAACCGCGAATTTCTTACCCTTGGTGCCGGTCTCAGGTACAATATTTTTGGAGTGGATTTCAGCTACATCTACACTCTTGAGGAAGATCACCCGCTTGCCAATACCATTCGCCTCAGCGTGCTTGTGAACTTCAGATAAACAGGCTATGTGAATGAGATTTCATCCGATTTTAAGCAGTGGTACTATTTTTGTATCACTGCTTTTTTTATTTACGGTTCTTTCTCATTCGATTTACGCACAACAACATTTTGAGCCTTCCCTCTACTCTGTTCGCGGAGAAACCCCTCCATTTCGGCTACAGCCGGTTCAAGGCACGCTTCACATTGTAGCGATCATGGTTGAGTTCCAACCAGACGACAACCGTTTCACCTCAGGTATAGGAACGTTTGAACCGGGTGCTGTACCCTACCTTGAAAATCCCGGCACAACACTAGATGCACTTCCCCACGATCGTGGGTTTTTTGAATCTCGCCTCGAATTCACCCGGAATTACTTCGAGCGCATGTCGAATGAAATGTTAACTTTTGAATACACGGTACTCCCCAACATCTATAGATTGCCGAACCCCATGCGAGAGTATTCACCGGTTGGTGAAGACCCTGAACTCGATCCGCTCGCCCGCCTTGCAATGGATGCCTGGCAGCTTGTTGAGGCCGGCGGAGAACTCAATCTTGGCTTAAACAGCTCAGACAATATCGCTTTTATCGTGTTTCATGCCGGAATTGGCAGGGATATAGAACTCACGGGTACAACGCTCGACAGAACCCCGCAGGACATACCATCCGTTTACCTGAGCCGCAACGCCATTGCACGATTACTCGACGACCCCGGCTTCAGTGGCTTTCCGATCGACAACGGTAATCTGCTGGTAAATAACACCCTCATTCTTCCGCGGACGCTTACCAGGTCGGGTGAAGATGTAACCGGAAACAGGTTTGTAATTCCGCTCTCTGCAAACGGTATGACCACCGCCCAGATTGGAAGTCATCTCGGCCTGCCGGATCTCTTCAATACCGAAACTGGCGAATCGGGTATTGGCCGGTTCGGACTGATGGACGGTGCCGGAATTTTTGCTTACAACGGACTTTTCCCCCCAGAAATGTCGGCTTTTGAAAAAGTATGGCTCGGTTGGGCAGAACCGTTCCCAGTTGATTACGATGAAACAGGGCCTGTGTCACTGCCGGCGGCATCGTCGCGACAACCGAACAGCATTGCGCGGATTTCACTCTCCGGCCAGGAATATTTTCTCGTCGAAAACCGCCATCGCGATCCTTCCGGAGATGGAGTTACCTTAACCATCCGAAGGCCGGACGAAAGCCTCGCAGTGCAGACGTTTAGCAATATGGATACAGAGTTTGTAAACCAGGAACCCGGCTTCGATGAACTGTTGGAACCCGGATTAGTGATCAATGTGAGCAATTACGATTTCGCACTGCCCGGTGGATTTGATCCAGGCGAGGATGGTACAGCAGGCACAGACGACGACAGAGAACTGAACGGCGGCATTCTGATCTGGCACGTAGATGAGTCGGTGATCAACAATAAGATTGGCAGAGCCGGAATCAACAGTGATCCGGACAGAAGGGCAGTGAACCTTCAGGAAGCGGACGGTGCACAGGATATCGGCAGGCCCGTTCAGGTTGGGCTGTTCGAAAATCCTGTAAACGGGTCGCCCTTCGACTTCTGGTGGAGCAGCAACGATGCAACCGTTATCACGCAGACGGGACGCCAAATCAGTCTCTACGAAAACCGGTTTGGGCCAGACACCACCCCGGACAATCGAAGCAATTCTGGTGCTCCCTCCTTTTTTGAGCTATACGGATTCTCCGATAACCTTCCGGTGGCACAATTCAGTATCAGGCCGGCCAATCTGTTTTCAGGGTTTTATGAACTTGTGGATGAAGGCACTCTGCTTTCTGTAAACACAGTTAACCCTGTCGGTGATAAATATCTGATCCGATATCCCTTAACGATGGTCCCTTTTTCTGAGGACCCTTTTGATCATTTTCTGATACCCGGCCCAGACGGATACCGGGTATACGATATTACGAACCGTGAAGCACAGCAAACGCTTACATCCGGGACTTCCACTCAGCAGCCGCTGATCACCCGTGAACCTGCGGGTTCTTTTTTGATGATTGCCGGCAATCCGCTGCAAACTGCCAGAAGCCTGAATGCTGACCTGTTCACATTCGATAATGGCGAATGGCAGCTAGAAGAATCGATATCCACTGAAGCGAACTCCGGGTTTATCAGCCGATCACAGGAATCGATTATAGATTTCGACCGTTCCGGCACTTCCTTCAATCTCATCTCCCGCGAGCTGGTTGACATGGAAAACGGTGTGAGCTTTCGGTCGGAACAAATCGGACAGTTCCGCTCAGAAATAGATAACGGTACGCTCATACTACGATTTCCGGGCGGCGCGGCCACCCACGCTGTGAATCTTAGCAACGAAAACGAAAGAGTCCATTCCGGAGTTATTGATCTGCCAGGTCAGGATGCTCTTTTTTACCTGCTTACCGACAGCAGATTAACGCTTTATGGGTCGGACAGCGGTTTTGAGGAAGGTGTTTTAGCTGCCGAATCCGGATTTCTTGGCTGGCCGGCCATTGCTGACGTTAACAATAACGGATCTCCCGATTTGCTGTTTGTGGACCACTCCCGGAACAGGCTCGCAGCCGTGAACCGGAATGGCGGCTTTCTTGACGGGTTCCCTTTATCAGCGCCTTCCGGGTCGAGGTTTACGGGTACTCCGCTTATCGCCGACCTGAACGGTGATGGCGATCAAAACCTGCTGATTGCCGTTCAGGATCAATTTTCTCTCAACATCATGGCATACGGGATTGATGGCGAACCATTGGAAGGATTTCCTCTTTACGTTGGAGGTGTTACTGATGAGCAGGATCATCCCATTAACCCGGCCCTTCTGCCTCCATACCTTGCTGCAGTAAGCCACACGTCTGAACTGAAATTGTGGAGATTCCCGGAGATGGGTGAAGTTCGATGGGCAGCAGCCTATGGGAATGATCTCAACAACAAAGTAACCGGCCGCGTTACGGGCGAGGTTCAGCAGCCTGACGGGTTCATACTGCTGAACAGAGACGAAACCTACAACTGGCCGAATCCGGCAGCAAATGAAACGTATCTCAGGTTTCAGACAAATGGTCCGCTCGAAGTAAAAATCAGGATCAGCACACTCAGCGGCAGAACCATCTACGACCGGGTAATTTCGAGCCGCGGCGGTCCTCCGGAAGAGATCCTCATCAACACCTCTGCCTGGGCAAGCGGAGCCTACTTCGCCCGTCTCACAGCCAGCGACGGTTCCCGCACGGAAACCAAAATCGTGAGGATCGCAATCGCAAAATGAAGCTTTACAGCATCAAATATCACCTGTTGTTCGTAATCAGCGCATTTTGTTCGCTCCCGGTTTATTCACAGGTAAGCCCCCAGCTTCTCGACTACCCACAGAATCATCTGCCGTGGTTCACCATCGAAAGCGATCACTTTCTTGTTCACTACCAGGAAGGCAATTATCGCAGTGCGCTTTTTTCCTCTCAAATAGCCGAAGAAATTTATAAGCCCATCACAGATCTCTACGGTCACCACCCCCGCAAGAAAGTGAGCATCGTTATCAGAGACCGTGAAGACTATTCCAACGGAGCCGCCTTCTTTTTTGATGACAAGATTGAGATCTGGCTGCCTGCACTCGATACCCCGCTTCGGGGAACGCATCACTGGCTTCGTAACGTCATTACCCACGAGTTTACGCATATAATACAGCTTGGCGCATCAATGAAACGCAGCCAGACCATTCCGGCCATCTATTTCCAGTGGCTCAGCTATGAAGATGTTCGCAGGCCTGATGTGCTTTATGGCTTTCCAAATGGAATCATCACCAAACCGTTTGCCACAGTCGGGATCCCTGCCTGGTTTGCCGAGGGTACGGCCCAGTATCAGCGAAGCGGCCTCGGGCACGACACGTGGGATAGCCACCGCGATATGCTGCTTCGAACCAGGATTCTGGATCACTCGGAACTCGGGTTTGAGGAAATGGGTATATTTACCTCCAAGAACAGCCTTGAGCGAGAACTTGCCTATAACCAGGGATTTGATTTCACGATCTACCTCACCGGGCGATTTGGTGAACTGGTGATTGCGGACATAAGCCGTTCGGCAGCCGAAAGCGGGCACAACAATTTCAGCCGGGTGATGAAGCACGCCACCGGCTACAGCGGAAGGGATTTGTATGATCAATGGATTGAAGACCGCAGACGCACCTACAGAGATGTAAGGGACAGTCTCGGGGAGCTTACTCCTTCCACTCCTGTTGAACCCGAGGGGTTTTTCAACTTCTACCCGCAGTACGGCGGTGACGGTTCGGTATTCGCCTACCTCTCGAACCGCGGACGCGATTATGCGAGAACAGCCCTGATCCTGAAACGTGATGACGAGGTTATGGAAATCGAACTTCCGGGCGGCCCCGATTTTTTTGATTCAGACCAGGCATACCGTGCCGCCCACGGGATGACCTCAAACATGACCCTGGATTTCATCAGCAACCGGTTTTCTTTTTCGCCTGATGGCGATGAAATCGTATACAATCGCGCTAGGCGAAACAGGCTGGGAGAAACCTACCAGGATCTCTACATCTATAGCCTGAATGAGCGAACACGCGAGCGGCTTACCGACAGTGAGCGCGTGCAGGATCCTGCATGGCATCCGTCAGAACGGCTGATCGCTGCAGTTAGACAGCACAATGGTACTCAAAACCTGGTATTGATTTCACCCGGAAGTGATTCCATCCGGCAGCTCACAAACTTCGACAGCTGGCAAACAATATATACTCCGGTTTGGCACCCCGACGGAAGCAGGATCTATTTCTCCGGAGCATCAGAGGGAAACCGGAATCTCTATTTCTACGATACCGGATCGGAAAGCATTACTGCGCTATTCAAAGACAGCAGAATTGATTTCAGGGACCCCTGGCTGTCACCTGATGGCGCTTACCTCTACTTCTCGTCCGATTTGTCGGGTATATTCAATATCTACCGCATGGATCTCGGCTCTGGCGAGGTTAAAAAACTGACAAACGTGGTTGGCGGGGCATTTATGCCGTTTGTCCAAAACGATTGGCTCTATTTTGCAGATTATCGCGCGCAGGGTTACATCATTGCACGTGCTGAAATAGGCCGGCCCAAACCCGTTAATATTGAGCCCGCTGCTGCAACGGGTGTACAACCACTGGCAGCGGCTTCCATGCCTGTCATCACAGATCCGGGGTTTGAGGCTGCAGAGTTTGAGGGTGACCCGATTCCGGTTCCGGGAGAGGATTCAAATAAAGTTTGGCAGCCCTACAGCGAAACCATCACAGGGATTTCCGTTTTCCCAATAGTCAGATTCGATAACTATACCAAACTGAGAGGCAGCAACCGTACCCTGCTGGGTGAAGGCCGGTTTGGTGCCCTGAGCGAAAACCTCTGGAGGGATATAAAACTGGGGGCTTATGTTTCATCCCGCGACGTTACTGAAAGGCTCTCCCTGTTTGCGGGTGCTCTGATCGGGCCTGGGTCCTTATCAGCCGTTGGCGTCGGAGACTTCTTTTCTCCGGGGCGAATCAATAACCTTGACAGGGATCTCTTCCTGATTATCGAGCACCGCGGCCTGCCGTTCATCAGGAGAAGCTGGTCGCCAACCATCGCCATTGAGCTCTACAACCTGAAGAGAAATGTTCGTGATGGCATCACCATCGAAGAATTTGCCTGCACTTCGTGTTTGCCCGAGGATCGCTCCATCGATATTCGCTACTCGATTTGGGAAGCCAATCTCTTTTTGAGAAGCAAACTGAATCGCTGGAGTCTTCTCGAACTTGGAGCTGCGTATTCGCCCTACAGTGTTTCAACAGAAGGATTTTTCTCCAGGGAATTCAACGAATTTATACCCGGTTCCACCTCACAATACTTTCGCGGTTCCACGTTCTCAGCATCCTACATTGCAGATATTCGGGAACCTGCCCGGCATGCCGATATAGCCCCTGCCGGACTTAAAGGCAGCTTCACCTACCGCTTTCAGCCGGGCCGTCTGCTGCAGGAGTTTGAAGTGAATGATGGGATTCTTTCACCGGTCTATTCAAGCGACTTCAATCACTCCCTCGAACTTCAGACACAGTTTGGTTTCCGGCTGACCGGAAATTCCACGGGAATGATTACAACCCGCGGGTTCAGCTACCTGAATCGTCCCGATGAATTTTTCTATCTCGATTATGCAGGAGGGCTTACCGGAATGCGCTCGTACCCGTTTTTTGCCATCGGCGGCCGGGCAACCGCGTTTGGAAGGGCATCGTGGATCACCCCCTTGTTCACAGGCATACACCGGCAAGCCGGAGCGTACACGCTCGACAAGATCTTCGCACACGTTTTCGTTGAAGCGGGCAACGGATGGGGAGGCCCTCTCAATATCGGAGACAATCTCAAAAGCGGTGCCGGTGCAGAGCTGCGGTTTGCGTTTAATAATTACTACCTTTTCCCGATGAAATTTTTTATAAATGGCACATATGGATTCAACAGGTTTGACGTATCGCTGCCATCACAGTTCATCACTCCTGATGGCGGCGGTACCGTTACCTACGGAAGAGACTTGCTGTTCTATTTTGGTTTAACATTTGATTTCGACCTTTGATGAAACTTTCGGCTTTACTTATTCTTGCACTTTTGCCCGTGTTCAGCCTGTCGGCACAATCCGTTGTGGTTTTTGATGGATCCGCTGAATCAACTGAAAATAAGGATGAAATGGTGGTAAGCCCCTCCATGCTGATATCACCGGTATTGATGCAAAACCGACAAATGCAGTACGAAAGAAGTGGTTTTCTGCAGCCGGCACGCGATCATGCCGGTATTGCTTTTGCCTCATCCGCGATCGTGCCCGGCCTTGGCCAGGCGGCTAACCAGAACTGGGTTCGAGCCGGCGTTTTCATGGCTGTGGAAGTTGCCTCTATCTGGCTGGCCGTCGAATACACCAACAGAGGCCGCCGTGGTGAACGCAGTTACGAGCGCTGGGCCGACCAAAACTGGAGCGTGGTACAATACGCAAACTGGCTGGTTGAGTATCACGACATTCATGGAATCTTTAATCCATATATCGATCAGCTCAGAGATATGCTGAACGGAGCCACAGCCGCATTCGACACTTCCATCGATTGGGACATTGTAAATCTAACCCTGCTCAGAAATGTTGAGCGGAACACCCCCTATTTTGTAACCGATGATCTGTTTGCAAGCAATTTTTCTCACGTGCTACCAGATTACGGTTCACAGCAATACTACGAGCTGATTGCCAAATATTTCCAATACCAGGCCGGATGGCGTGACTATGACGATTACCACAATTCACTCGGCCATGTGAACGGAATGTTCAATGAACGGTTCTTCATTGACCGTAACGGTGCCTATGCTAGTCCGCTATTCTGGGATGGTGTAGCTCGGGCACAGCAATTTAATGACGATTACCGGACAGGGCGCCATTTCAGAATGCTTCTTATTGCCAACCACGTTTTTTCTGCATTTGATGCTTATTTTACTGTCCGGCTGAAACAAAACCGGGTTGAAGCTAGTCCAAGTTTGATGCCGGGACACCAATTAAGCGTCTCATATCGTTTCTAAGATCACAGGTAAAGTCGTATTTTTAGCACCATGAAAACATTGAAGAAAATTTTTACGAGTAAATATTTCTATTTATCGGTTTTTGGACTGGCGGTAGCCGGAATTTCTTTTATCCTGCTGATCGATTCAGTAATCATGCCGAGATACACCAATTTCAATCAGGGTGTGACAGTGCCCGATGTCACTAAAATTTCTCTGGATGAAGCAGAAGAACTCCTCACAAGTATTGGCCTTCGCCACGAAGTACTTGACCGAAGGGCGCATTCGGCCTATCCGGCCAACTACATTATTGATCAGTCGCCCTCGGCACTGCAGCTGGTGAAACCAAACAGAAAAATCTATCTCACTGTAAATACCGCCGTAACGCCTCAAACAGTGGTACCCGATGTTGTAAACATGTCGTACCGAAATGCGGAGATTCAGCTTCAGAATCAAGGCCTCACGGTTGGAACCATCAGTTACGAATCATCTCGCTTTAGAAACACCATTATGAGGCAGTCGGTGGCTCCTGGTGATACGGTTGACCGCGGTACGGTTGTAAACCTCGTGGTGAGTGATGGCCTCGGCACCCGCGTGGTAAGTGTGCCTGATATCGTGGGTAAGAGCTATTCCGAAGCTCAAAGGATGATTCTCAGCTCCGGCCTCAGGGTTGGAGAAGTACGCTTCCAGCCCAGCCGGGATGAAGCACCCAACACCGTACTTTCATTCAGCCCGCAGGAAGAGGAACTTACTGAGGGTGAGCAGCTGCGTCTGGTTATTTCTGAGCGCTTCGATGCACGCGAAGAGTCTGAAACAGGTGCCATCATTGATGATACCACGGCAGTACAAATTCCTGATTTGATAGACCCCGACAACGATTCGGATAACGAACCTCAAGACGATAATTGACACTGCATGAATTTTGATCTCCCGGTACTTGCACCATCCATTCTTGCCGCAAACTTTTCAAAACTTGGAGAAGAGCTGCAAACCTGTTCAGATGCCGGGATACGATGGTTTCACTGTGACATCATGGATGGCCATTTTGTGCCGAACATTAGCTATGGCCCCATGATCGTGGAAACCGTGCGTGAGTGCCAGCCCGAAGCCTTTCTCGACGTACATCTGATGATAGAGAACCCCGATCAGTATCTCGAAGATTTTGCCGATGCCGGTGCCGACCTGATTTCCGTGCACTACGAGACATGCCCTCACCTCCACAGAACCATACAGCAAATCAAAAAAATGGGCTGTATGGCGGGAGCCGTCATTAACCCGGCAACCTCTGCAGAGCTTCTAAGGCCTGTACTTCCAGACCTTGATCTGACACTGATAATGAGCGTAAATCCCGGATTCGGAGGACAGGCATTTATTGAATCGAGCTATAGAAAAGTGCAACAGCTTGCCCAAATCCGACAGGAAGAACAGCTCTCTTTTCTGATTGAGGTAGATGGCGGAGTCGGGATAAAAAATATCGGAAAATTGGTGCAATCAGGCGTTGATGTTCTTGTAGCCGGGAGCAGCGTATTTAAAGCTGATAATATTCCGGCGAGAATAGCGGAACTGCAAAGCAAAGCTCTTACATCTTCCAATAAGCTTGTTTAAGAACGCTTTGGGAAAAAAGGATGTTTTTAAGACTACAGCTTATACTTTGGATCAGTTTCTTCTTACATATAAACTTATCAGAAAAATTTAACCACTCAACACATCACTACAATCGATACATCTCAACAAGTTAAGCAAGAGGTCATCTTTATAAATGACATCGAGCCAACTGTAATACTTGGTATGGGTGACCAGCACCTAAACCAGCTCGACAACGCATTCCCTGCAACCAAAATCACGGTAAGGGGAAACCGCATAAAAATTCTGGGGCCCAATAAGGAAGTTGACACAATAGCGACTATTATTTCCGAGATGATATCTGTGGGAAGGAGAAATGGTCAGGTTACGTCTCGGGATATGGGTACCCTGCTCGCACTTGCCGACAACGCCGTACGACCTGCAAGCAAGTCTTCTTCTGCCCCAAAACCGTTTATCCATGACACCGGTGATGTAATTTTACATACTCATACCGGTGAAGCTGTAGGTGCAAAAACACCGGGACAAAGAGCCATCGTGAAAGCTTCTGAACAGAATGATATCCTGTTTGCAATTGGCCCCGCCGGAACCGGAAAAACATACACATCGGTTGCTCTCGCGGTTCGCGCATTGAAAGAGCGAAAAGTAAAAAAGATCATTCTTGCACGTCCGGCGGTTGAAGCCGGTGAAAACCTCGGCTTTCTGCCTGGCGATCTGAAGGAGAAAATTGACCCGTATCTCCGCCCCCTCTATGACGCTCTTGAAGAGATGATCGAATTCGACAAGCTGGAATTTCAACTGGCTAAAAACGTCATTGAAATTGCGCCTCTTGCATACATGAGAGGCCGTACGCTGAACAACGCCTTTGTGATTCTTGATGAAGCACAGAACGCCACGAATACTCAGATGAAGATGTTTCTTACTAGGATTGGTTTTAACAGCCGCGCCATCATCACCGGCGATATTACTCAAACCGACTTGCCCAAAAAACAGGAATCCGGCCTGATATCGATTCAGAGAATTTTACAGGATATCGAGGGTATCTCCTTTGTTTATCTCGACCAGGCAGATGTAGTACGCCATAAGCTGGTCAGAGACATTATCGATGCCTATGAAAAATTTGAAAACAAGAAGAGATGAGCCCTGTAAAAGTTACTCCTCTGTACGAGGGGACCTTTTCAGTAGGAACAGATAAAGTTTTCAGAAGGATCGGCAGGGAAGACAAGCCGTACAAGAAATCGCTTAAACTTTCTATTAACCCATTCCTGATAGAAAACGGCGAAAGGCTGGTTCTGTTTGATGCAGGCCTGGGAGAACTCTTTGGTGACGAAACTTCCATCAAAACAATCCTCGGAAACCTCGAGAAACTCTCTATTTCGGACTACGAGATAACCGATGTATTTATCTCGCACCTTCATTTCGACCATATGGGCGGGCTTGCAAACCGGGAAAACGGCTACTGGGAGCTCACCTTTCCGGACGCTAAAATCCGGGTATCTGAAAAGGGCTGGAAAAAACTTTATTCCGTGCTGGAATACCATGGGGAAGAAGAGCAGGATTTTTTCCATTTTCTTGACTCACGCGGGGATATTGAATTTCTTTCGGAATCAGATGCACCGGTTGAACATTTCCGGGTTGAATTGATTGGCGGGCATACCGAATTTCACCAGGCTCTCTTTTTTGAAAATGGTAAAAACCGGTATCTGATGGCGGGTGACGTGATTGGTACACGGGGAGTAATAAACCGCACATATGCTGCAAAATATGATTATAATCCCGAGAAGAGTATGAGAGAAAGGAAAAGGCTTCAGAGGCTGTCTTATGAACAGGGACATGCTATCATGGCCTACCATGAAACGGATCACACGATTTTTCTCCTGAAGGAGTATGACGAGAAAAAAGGATATTTGATAGAAAATCTTACATGAACAAACTGCCTTACTCAATAACCCAGATCAGGAAGTTTTTACTTGAAAGAGACTTCCCCGAAAAAATCGATAGCGCCGTTATACTTGGGTCCGGGTTGGGGGATTTTATTTCTGTGATTGAGGATTCCTTTTCCATACCCTACAGCGAAATTCCCGGTTTTCCTGAAACATCGGTACAAGGCCACTCCGGTGATCTCTGGACAGGAACCGTAAGCGGAAGGTCAATTATCGCTTTTTCGGGCCGGTTTCATCACTACGAAGGCCACGCTTTTCCCGTCACCGTACTGCCTGTACGGCTGGCAGAGGCATTCGGTGCTGAAAAACTGATCATCTCCAATGCCGCGGGGTCTATCAATACGGAATTCAGCGTTGGCGACCTGATGGTGATCGACGATATCATACAGCCGTTTCAATCGGTTGCTGCCGCTCCATCCGATCGGTTCAGATACAACCTGTATCCGGAAGCCGCACGAGTAAGAAAAATTGCGGCTGAGATCGGCCTTGAGGTTCAGAGGGGCACATATATCTATGTTACCGGACCCAATTACGAAAGCAAGGCCGAAATACGGGCATTTCGGGTTCTGGGAGCTGATGTTGTAGGAATGAGCACAGTGCCTGAACTAGTCGAGGCTTCGCGTCTCAATCTCCGGGCTGCTGCAATATCTCTTGTAACAAACATGGCTGCAGGAGTGCTGAAACAAAAGCTGGATCACTCCGAAGTAAAGGAAGCCGCCGAAGCCCGTAAAGATGACTTCGCCCGCCTGGTTACAGCACTGATCGAAAAGCTTTGATCGATAGCATGTTTTCGATTTAACAGGGTAAAACGTCAATGTAAGTCAAACTACAGTCGTTCTATCACTGCTTTCACGAACAGTCACGAGTTACTGAAGGTTGTGATTTGTTAGCAGTAAAAAGTCTGCATAAGTTTTCGCTTGGCTACCGGCAGTATCGTTCTGCTAAAAGGGAATTCGAGCTCGGTATTAAACGCGTAGGTAGCGGGATTGGGCAGTTCTTTATCTTCGCGAATAAGTTCAAGTTTGATTCTTCCGGGTGATAGTTTTGCCATACCCTGCTCCAGGGATTTCAAAAACGTTGTTTTAAGGGATCTGTACTGATCATCCGAACTTTTAAACAGGGAAACCTCAAACCGGAACAGATTCAGACGGCGTCGCTTGTTATCTGGTAAAAAGAAATAGCCTTCGTCCCTGTAGGTTGGAAGAATGCCCACATGCTCAACCTGAAGCTCTTTTTCCACGAATTCATGAATGGCTGCCCCTTCTTGAATAACCATTTCAATTTTCGGAAGTGCCCATGTAATCAGATTTTCGACTGCTGTCAAATCCGTACCATCAACAAACACCACTTCGTGTTCAATGGTCTTATTCACCCAGTCAATTTTTCCGATGCGCTTAGGAAATTTGCTGCGAAGATCCGACAGCCGTGCAATAATATCATTCAGGGTTCTGCGGAGCTCAACCAGTCCGCTCAGATGAGGATAAATTTTGTAATACTGAAATTCCCTGGAAATCTTCTTCAGCTCTGCAAGGATAATATACTGCCTCTTTTCAAGGTCATCCTGCACTTTTGTGAAAAGATTCAGGTTCATGCGCGCTTCGTCATTCATGATATACCTCCGTTGATAATCTTTGGTAATAGCACCTAAACGCTATTTAAAAGCGTGCATTTTATCAAGAGGCAAACAATTATGTTAATAAATCTTCATTCAGGGCAAAAAAAAGCCCCGGCTTGTACCGGGGCTTTTTTGATTTTCAATAAATCGCGATCGATTATTCGTCTTCGTCGGGTGCGTCGGCTCCAAGTGTCTCAAACACCTTCTGAACCTCTTCATCCGCTTCATCATAATCGGCTTTGGAACCAACAATGAGTTCATCGTACTTGAGGAGGCCTGTACCGGCAGGTACTTTGTGGCCTACAATCACATTCTCTTTCAGTCCGCGCAGAAGGTCTTTCTTCGCTTCTATAGAAGCTTGAGTAAGAACCTTCGTTGTTTCCTGGAACGATGCTGCGGATAGCCAGCTCTCTGTAGAAAGTGACGCCCTTGTGATTCCAAGAAGGATTGGCTTCGAAATGGCCGGTTCAGCTTCTCGTGTCTGAAGCTCTTCTTTGCCATCCTGAATCAACTGGTTATTGGCTTCACGAACTTCCCGGCGGTCGAGAATAGCACCTCTTTTCAGTTCGCTTCCACCCGGATCGGTTACTACAAACTTACCAATCAGCTCATCATTTCTGTTGTTGAGCTCGAAACGATCTACCTTGTCACCTTCCAGGTACATAGTGTCGCCCGGATCGGTAACCTCTACCTTCTGCATCATGGTGCGCACAATTACTTCAATGTGCTTGTCATTGATCTTCACACCCTGCAGACGGTAAACCTCCTGAATCTCATTCACCAGGTACGACTGCACCGCGAATGGCCCAAGAATGTTGAGAATTTCCTGAGCGGGGATAGTGCCGTCGCTCAGTGCCTGGCCGGCCCTCACAAAGTCATTCTCCTGCACAAGGATATGCTTCGAAAGAGAGATCAGGTATTTCTTCTCTTCGGTTCCGTCTTTGCTTTCCACTATAACTTCCTGTGAACCGCGCTTGCGTCCACCCATCTTCACAATACCGTCAATTTCTGAAACGGCTGCGGGATCGCTAGGCGACCGGGCTTCAAAGAGCTCAGTTACACGCGGCAGACCCGCTGTAATGTCTTTCGACTTGGATGCGGCTCTTGGAATCTTAGCAAGTACCTGACCAGCCTGTACCTTCTCACCATCCTCGATCACAATGTGTGTATCTACTGGGAGAGTATTTTCACGAATGCGGTCGTCGGCGCCTTTCACAACGAGTGTTGGCACAAGCGAACGGTCGCGGGAGTCGATAATTACTTTTTCCCTGTGCCCCGTTTGAGCGTCGGTATCAGAAGTAAAGGTAATTTCCTCAATGATATCCTTATACTGAACCGTACCTTCCAATTCGCTGAAGATAAGTGCGTTGTACGGATCCCACTTACAAAGCGGCATTCCTTTTGGAACTTTATCGCCCTCTTCAACAAGCATTTCAGCACCGTAGGGTACATTGTAGGAGTTGAGGACTTTTCCGTCTTCACCTACAAGCTTCAATTCACCGGCGCGGCTCAACACCACATTGTGGATTTCTTCACCGTCATCGTATTCAACAACACGAACATTTTCAAATTCAACCTTACCGTCGAATTTAGCTTTGTGTTGAGAGTCGGATTCCATACGTGAAGCCGTACCACCTACGTGGAAAGTTCGAAGCGTAAGCTGTGTACCCGGCTCACCAATCGATTGGGCAGCAATTACACCTACCGCCTCTCCAACCTGTACAAGATTGTTACGTGCCATATCACGGCCGTAACACTTCGCACACACACCTCGCTCGGTTTCGCATGTAAGTACAGAACGAATTTCAACTTCCTCAATCGAGGTTTCTGCCACTTTCTTGGCAACTTTATCTGTAATAAGCTGGTTTGCTTCGCAGATTATCTCATCTGAAATCGGGTCGCGGATTTCGTGCATCGAGACCCGGCCCATAATTCTGTCCTCAAGACTCTGGATAACGTCTTCATTGTCTTTCAGAGCCTGCATCTTAATACCCCTGAGTGTTCCACAGTCATCCTCATTGATGATGATATCCTGAGAAACATCTACAAGACGTCGGGTAAGATAGCCGGCATCTGCAGTTTTAAGAGCCGTATCGGCAAGACCTTTTCGGGCACCGTGTGTTGAGATAAAATACTCAAGTACGGTTAGTCCTTCCCGGAAGCTGGAGAGAATCGGGTTTTCAATAACCTCGTTACCCTGCTGCATTGAGCTCTTCTGCGGCTTGGCCATCAGACCACGCATACCGCCCAGCTGACGAATCTGCTCTTTCGAGCCCCGCGCACCTGAGTCTGCCATCATGAACACGGCGTTGAATCCGTCTTTATCATCAGCAAGGCTTTGGAACAGAGTTTCAGATACACGGTTTGTGGTACTTGTCCACTTATCAATCACCTGATTGTAGCGTTCATTATCCGTGATGAAACCCATCTCATAACGATCCTGAATCTCAGACACTTCTTCCTGTGCTTTGTTGATGAGCTCCATCTTGGCTTCAGGAATAATAATGTCCTCCAGCGAGAAAGAAAGACCACCCGTGGTAGCTCTTTCAAAACCGGTTTTCTTCATGTTGTCGAGAAATTCTGCAGCTTGCTGTGTTCCAACTTCGCTGTGAATGTCGGAAATCAACGTTCGCAGTTCTTTCTTACCCAGAGTTTTGTTTACAAACTCCAGCCCATCCGGCAAAATCT
>PWWL01000301.1 GCA_003561515.1 Balneolaceae bacterium | reverse complement strand
TTTTTCTTGAACCTTGAACCTTGAACCTTGAACCTTGAACCTTGAACCTTGAACCTTGAACCTTGAACCTTGAACCTTGAACCTTGAACCTTGAACCTTGAACCTTGAACCACAAACCTGTTCCAACTCTACCAGGAGCCGAAAGGCGCGGCACTCTGGCAGGTTGGAATCTTTGCCATCTCTACCAGGAGCCGGAAAGCACGGCACTCTGGCAGGTTGGAATCTTTGCCATCTCTACCAGGAGCCGGAAAGCACGGCACTCTGGCAGGTTAGGATCTTTGCCAACTCTACCAGGAGCCGAAAGGCACGGCACTCTGGCAGGTTAGGATCTTTGCCAACTCTACCAGGAGCCGAAAGGCACGGCACTCTGGCAGGTTGAACTACAGAGCTTGCAGCTTGTACCTCAAAGAACCAACTGCAGCTGTACAGTGAACAGATTGCCAAAATCGGGGTTCAGTTGATTGTCGCGAAATTCGTAGTTCACGGATAGCCGCGTTCGCCTTACTAAGTAGTAGTTAGCGCCTATAGTGAACGCCTGCAGCAGGTTATCATCCAAATCTGTATTTGGTGTATAAAACTCATATCGTGCAATCCCTTCAACCTGCCTTGAGAATTTGTATCCCGCCAGTACATAACCTCCGTTCATTGTAATGTCGCCACCATTCGGCAGATTTTCGGTTCTGAGAATGTACTCACCCCGAAGAAAAACCGGATCGCCGGCGAAGTTCAAATCAACACCCAGCCGGTACCTCGATTCGTAATTTTCATCAGCAGGATCGGGACGATAATTGCCAACATGCCCGGAGATACCGGCTTCAACATTATCGGCTAGTTGGAAGCCAATTCTGCCCACAATATCCTTTGGGTTGATTTGCTCCCGTTGATTTGCACCGGTTCCATTTACAAGCGCAATTGCATAATTCAACCTCGATATATTTCCGCTTGCCTGGATACCAACATCTCTAAACATGCTAAATGTATTGAGCCTTCTTACGGCAAGTGTCCGCTCAATTGCGGGGTTTAGAGTAATCACTTCCGGCCCTTCTAAACCAAATGGCATCAAAAACTGGCCTGCCCGTATAGACAGATGCTCATTCACCCGATAATCCATAAAGGCCTGAACCAACCTTGGAGTATTCTGAGGAGGTTCTACAAAACCCCCGATCACATTTACCCGAATTCTGTCTGAAAGTGTTCCTTGCAAACCTATCCTTGTTCTGTAAAGCGTAAATTGTGCAGGCACACCGGGTGACTCATCATAGAAAAACTGCTGTTGTACAAACCCGCGCACATCGTAGGATGGGAAGGTTGACTGTGAATTCTCTGCAGATTGGGCAGTTGCGGACGACGCTGCAACGGTAAGGCTCACTGCAAAAAGCAGGATTGATTGTATTTTTTTGATACGATTTAATTTCATGATCTTATTTACTTGTTGATTCTCAACAGGCTCGTTTTCGGGTTAACTCCTGTTTTTCTGTTGGCCTGTAGAGTAATCTGCGTTAAACTTTTATTTCATTATCAGGCTGTGATAGCCTGAATGCTATTGTCTTATTGATATATCTTTCTCATTCCACAGCTGCGTGTGGCCGGATTCTCATCGGTTCGTATGCCGGGTGCTACACGTAGCCGTTCATCATTACATGGCGATAGAGACGTTTGAGCCCGTGTACTTTGAAATCCCACCAGATTCTGGTTTCCTCTGTGGGCCTGTAGAGCCACTCGTGGATCAGGTTACCTTCGAAGTCGAACTCGAACATCATGCAGCGGCCGTAGCGTGTAAGCAGGGGACACCCGGAGGCGCCATCGTACTTGTTGGATGGCTCGTAACCAAGAACAATATCGATAAGGTTACCGGCCACAACCGGTGCCTGCTTTCGAATAGTTGCCGCCGTTTTGGCTGCGCCTGTGGCGGCATTGTCTCCCACCCCGAAGATATTTGGGTATTGTGTGTGCTGCAGGGTTTCTCTGTCTACGGATAGCTGCCCGCCAATACCTTCTCTTGTGAGCGGGCCTTCGCGCAATGGCTTGGGAGCCTGAAAGCGGGGCATGGGGTGCAGAAGATCGTAAGGCTGGTGCACCTCCCGTACATCTCCACTCGCGGTGGTTTCTTCGAAAATAGCTGTGCGGGTAGATATATCTATAGCCCGTAAAGTCTGTGAGTAGTAATTATGTATTCCCCTTGCTTCAATTAATGGCCGAACCGCCTGGTCTACCCGTGGCACAGCGGGAAATATGGTTTCTCTTGTGGTATAGAAATGTACCTCAGTTCGATCTCGTTTTCCTTCACTTCTCCATAAATCTTCGGAGAGCCAGGTAATTTTTTGAGGCGCACCGCCACATTTTAAGTAGCCCGCCGGGTAGGTAAACACGGCATTTCCGCCATTAAAATCTTTCGCCAGTTTTCTGTATTTCTCACCGGAACTCAGGTTATAAATATTGGCTACATAGTCTGTGTCTAAAGCCTCCCGCAGGTTTTCTATAGAATCGAGATTCATCTCAACACCAATCCCCACGATCAAATAGTCGTAATCAATAACCTCGCCGTTTCTGGTTATAACGCGGTTTTGATCGGGCTCAAATGCTTCAACATAATCTTTAACCCATTTCATGCCGGGTAAGAAGAGTGATTCCTGATCGTAAATCACGTCGCTTCTGTCGTAAACACCAGCTGCAACCAGCGTATACCCCGGTTGGTAGTGGTGAATTTCGCGCGGCTCAATAATCGTAACGTCAGCCCCTGGCACTGCCCGTAAAAGCCTGGCTGCCACCGTTAAACCGCCAATACTTCCACCGGCAAATACGAACTTTGCTTTTCGTACCTGGGCTGCTTCTGATGAAGAAATTTGAAGGCTTTTCCGGTACCCATAGAATCCCGCACCTCCGGCTACAATGAGCCCGCCGGTGCCGTACCCGATATACTTTAATGCCTGTCTTCTGGTAATTCCCTTCTCTTCATCGTGCCCGGGATTTTGATTCTGATTCCCGGTATCCGCGTGTTTCATATCGTCACTCATCGTTCTGGTATGTTTAGTTTTTTGGGGGTAATGGGAGTAGTGAGAGCTCCTTTTCCCGGAAGCAATTTACTCCGGTTTTTGAGCAGCTAACTAGAATGTATGTTCGCAGGCCGTTTTGATTTTGCTGAGTCAATCCAATCCATGCGCTGCTAAAAAGAGGTAATGAACGCCCCCCGGAACAGAGTTCGAGAGGGTTCATGTTTAGTTCAAAACGTTCATCCTTCCCGTCCCGGATGGATGGGAAAGGAATTCGCCTTTGATTACGCGCCCGGAACAGGCAGCGGTAATATGGTCAGGCTCCACATGGCAAAAATCGTCAGAAACGCTGTTACCACAAATACCGTAGCCCAAACTGTTTGCGCTTGCAGCGACGGGGTTAATGCAGCTCCGCCTCGGTATTTCACAAGCAACTCAATACCAAACAGTATTGTAGTGGCTGCGGCAGATACCATACAAAACGGGCAGATGGCCTCAATTACAAAAAGCTGGAGATAGACAAAGCCCATCGAAGCGGCAAATCCAAATGCAGTTACGGGCAGTAAAATGCGCTCTATCGTTTCACTCTTTGTAGAAAGCCACAGAGCCCCCAGGGCGATCATCACCACGTAGTATACGGCGCCAATTGCTGCAAGGGGTACCGGGCCCACGTATGCCCAGCTGCTTGTTATTACCAGCATGGGACCTCTGAGTTCAGCTCCGCTGGGTATAATTGGTATAACCCAGAAATGTATGGCAGTTAAGATAATACTGGCTACCCAGCCCAGCATCGCTGTAAAGATAAATGCACCAATTAATCTGTTCATGGTTCGTAAAATGTTGGTTATGAATTATTTTTGATATCAGTCAAATGATTTACCCTTGTTTAAGGGGTATTAAAAGTGTTTGGCAAACCAGGTTTTTTCCTGGAGTATTTTGACCCAATGATTAATGGCACTGGTATCTTTGATGTCGATATCGGAAGAGTAAAAATTACCTCTCACTTTGGTTGCTTTTCCATTGCCCTGATCGAGGATGTATTTTCCTTGTGCCGTAAATGCCTTGTCGGGCTTCTTTCCATGCATTTGGCGGGTAATATTGTGAGCAACCGTATTCGCCTGGTATTGTGCAAAGACACCCGCTTTTGGCAGCGACTCATTTCCGCTGAGCGGGATAGTTGTGATATCTCCAATCGCGTAAACGTTTTCGAAGCGTGTCTGCAGCGTTTGATGATTTACCTGAATCCAACCGGTTTCACCGGCCATGCCGGCATCCCGGATTACTGCGGGACACACGTGCTTCGGAGTATAGGCCAAAAGGTCGAATTCGACTTGTGTCTCCTGATTATCGGGTGCTGAAAACGTGAGACGGCCATCTTCTGTATTATTCAGTTTATACCCGGGATGGTAGTATATCTCTTTCGACTTCATCAGCTGGTGAACACGTTCCGAAATTTCCTGGCCCGCAAACGTCATGGGCTCAGCTTCGGGTGTGTAGAGTGAAAGCTCGGTTTTTTCTCTGAGGCCGTGATCACGCAGATAGTTGTCGATCAGCATGGCGGCTTCGTAGGGAGCTACCGGCGATTTGTAAGGCAGCGACGAGACGACAATAGCGATTTTACCGCCCTTAAAATCCTTGAGATCGTTATAAAAAGAGGATGCGCCGTCAACGGTGTAGTAGTTATGGCCAAGCTTGCTCAGGTCGTAGATATCGGTCTGATCGGCACCGAGCGATACCACCATAAAGTCACCGTTATAGGTTTTTCCCCCGGAAGTAACGGTGATGTTCTCGGGATCAACAGCTTCTACCTCACCGAATACCACTTCAATACCGCCAAGCTGGATGTTTGTAAGATCGTCCTGAATCTGCTCCGATTCTCTTTTTCCCACCATCATCCAGGTAAGTGAAGGGGCGAACAGGCTTTTCTGCTGCTTTTCGAAAACCAGGATTTTCGCCAGGTTGATACCGTCTTCATTGCCAATTTTTTTACTTAATTCCCTGGCGGTTCTGATACCTCCAATTCCGCCACCTAAAACCAGTATTGTTTTCATAATTGCTTCTCCACGTTTGTGTTTGGTTATTCTTTATGCGGTAGCCACCGGCAGTTTTTGTGCAGCCCAGTCGGGAAAGCCTCTATCGAGCCGTGAGGCGTTGAATCCGTTTTTATTTAAATATTGGACCGCTTCATCAGCCATCAGGCAAAAAGGCCCGCGGCAGTACACGATGATTTCTTTATCCTGAGGCAGCTCGTGTAATCTCTTTTCAAGGTCCGCTTTGGGGAAAGAGATCGCGTCTTCGATGTGTGCGATGTTATACTCCTTTTCAGGACGTACATCCAGGATGATGACGTCTTCCTTCTTCATTTTTTCAATCAGCTCGTGAGGCGTTATAGTGCGCAAGTGGGTACTCTCGCTCCTGTAATCGTTAATCAGCTGTTTCAGCTCAGCATTTTGAGAAAATCCGAGACGCCTGAGTGAGCACCATGCGTCAAATACGTTTTGATCTGCCAGACTGTAGTAGTTGTACTTCCATTGCCGCTCTGAGGTAACCAGTCGTGCTTTTTTTAAAACCAGAAGATGCTGCGATGCATTGCCAACCGTCAAATTCGTCTGTTCAGCGATATACTCTACAGATGCCGCTCCCTGAGCCAGAAGGTCAAGTATTTCGAGCCGATGCGGATTACCAAGTGCCTTGGTGATGCCGGCCATTTGATTGTAAATCGAGTCTTTAAATGCGCGAATATCCATTGTGTCATTGCTTTGTTTACATGCATTATAATAAGAAAAAAATTGTCATTCAATAAATCTATAGAATGATAGATTATTTCCATTGATAGGGGCCTATACTAATGAAAATAAATAAGATACCGGCGATAGAAGTTGCGCCTACGGCATTGGTTTGTAACCGTTGTTACACACAGAAGAGGCATGTCGGAGCGTCGCTTTGTTTGAGTGAATGGCGATTGTTATCCAGAGCCACAAATTTTACCCAAGTGCGGGGCAACACTATATCAAAGGTGATAGGCCAAAAAGACCCCTCCCCGAAGTGCTCGGGATTTCGAAAAGCACTCAACTTGAGAGGGGCTCATTTTTTGAACCAGCCTCGTTGGCAGGCGGGCACATTGAGCCAGTCGAGACACCTCGTGGATCGTGGTGGTGATTTCACTGAGAGTGCCATGGGCACATGGCATTTAGTAACCCCGGGTGGCCCGAAGGGGTGCCACAGACACAACCCGGGGAAGAAGCACCCACCCACGCAGAAGTGCCGACAGGCACGAGCTATATGTACAGTACCCCAACCGGCATGAACCGTGCCTCTGGCACTCACTCTTGTTTTGGCTTTGCTTTCCCCGGGTTTGCACCTGCGGTCACTAAATGAGCCATGCCTGACGGCATTGAACCCGAGTAAAACGATTTTTTCCAAAAAACTGTCACCGGTAGCCACCAATTTTGCTAAATAGATTCAGGGCAACACTCTTGAAGTGGTGACTGTATCGTCCTGTTTGTAGGCGTGATTCGTAAGAAAACCATAAACCGTACCAACTGTACCGGGAGCCGAAAGGCGCGGCACTCTGGCTGGTTGGAATCTTTGCCAACTCTACCAGGAGCCGAAAGGCGCGGCACTCTGGCAGGTTGGAATCTTTGCCAATTCTACCGGGAGCCGAAAGGCGCGGCACTCTGGCTGGTTGGAATCTTTGCCAACTCTACCAGGAGCCGAAAGGCGCGGCACTCTGGCTGGTTGGAATCTTTGCCAACTCTACCAGGAGCCGAAAGGCGCGGCACTCTGGCAGGTTGGAATCTTTGCCAATTC
>PWWL01000070.1 GCA_003561515.1 Balneolaceae bacterium | reverse complement strand
ACAAGTTAGGAGTGCACACAGATATAGAAGGAAGTACCATTCGGGTACAGTCAGCCGAAAAAATTAATCCCGTATCCGTCGAAACTGAAATCTATCCCGGGTTTCCGACTGATTTGCAGGCTCAGTGGGCCACTCTCATGACTCAGGCTGCCGGATCAAGCCAAATTACCGACACAATCTACTTCGACCGTTTCAGTTACGTTCCTGAGCTAAACAGATTGGGTGCCAGTCTCAAAGTTGAAAAAAATACCGTTTCCATTGAAGGAAAAACATCTCTGACAGGCGCTTCTGTGATGAGTACCGATTTGCGAGCCAGTGTTAGCCTTGTTATGGCTGCCATGGCTGCCGACGGGGTGTCGGAGGTATTAAGGGTGTATCACCTCGACCGCGGGTACGAAAACCTTGAGAAAAAATTGAATGCTGCGGGTGCAAAGATTAACAGAGTCAGTGAATAAGCTCTTCGAGTGAGATTTAAAAGAAAGCACTCCTTTATTTACTGATTTCGATTCCGCATTTAATTATTTGTGAACTTTCTGCTATATTGTGTAAATGACTGATTTCGTATGCAAATCAAAGAGAAACTTATTTAAAACATTGTTATTCAGAAGTTTGCAAATAGTTCTATCTCACTTCTATCTCACTCTGGTTGCGGTCTGCCGCTTGCAGAAATATTCCGTTAGTGGATCTAAACGGAGTACGCATACATCTCGTCCGGCTTTTAACAAGAATTACAACACCGAAGCAAATCGCTCAACCCCTTTTCAAAACAAATTTTTGAGACGTTCCTACAATTATTTTTCACAGGTTCTTTTCTTTACAATTGTACAGTGTAGGCTGAGCGAATTGCTGATGAAATTTCACAGCTTACATGAAGAATCAAATCATTATCCACTCTTCGGGCAAACAGACCCGGGTTGCTTTACTGGAAAATGGAGAGCTTGCCCAGCTCTTTATAGAATCTGAAGATAATCAGCGCACAGTCGGTGATATTTATTTAGCGAGAGTACACAAGGTTATGAGTGGCATCCGAGCCGCTTTCATCGATCTTGGCATGGAAAAAGACGCTTTTCTGCACTTCTCGGATGCGGGTGATCATCTTGGCTCTTACATCAAAATGATGAATGGCCAAGAAAGCATCTCAAAGAGCGCTGAGAAAGAATTACAAAACTTTGATAAGCTCTCAAACAACGATAAACAAATACTGGCAGGTAAACTTCTTCGTAACAATCAGAATTTGCTGGTTCAGATCGTAAAAGAACCAATCGGATCCAAAGGGCCAAGAGTTTCTACGGATATTACCATCGCAGGCCGTTTTCTCGTCTTAATCCCAATGGGAGAATACATTGCTCTTTCCAAAAAAATCAATAACGGAAAGGAGCGCAGAAGGCTTAAAAGCATCGTCGGATCAATGCTGCCCGACGGGTTTGGAGTTATCGTGAGAACGGTTGCCCAGAAACAGGACAAGGAAGCGATTGAAGAGGATATGCGAACTGTTCTCAAAAAATGGGAGCGAATCCTGAATAAGCTGGAATCTGCCAAACCACCCACACTTCTGTACAAAGATCTCGACATCACAGAGAGCCTGATTCGCGACCTCTTTGCCAAACAGTACGATCGTGTTCTGATCGATGATTATCAGCTCTATAAATCTGTTAAAAGCTACGTTTCTCAAATTGCACCAAAGATGCTCCCAAGTGTTGAGCTCTACAAGGGCAAAGACCACATCTTTGATCACGTGAATATCGGCCATGATGTGAACTCCATCTTCAGTCCAAGAGTGCGCATGCCATCCGGTGGCTACCTCATTTTTGAGCAGACGGAAGCAATGTATGTAGTCGACGTGAATTCCGGCCCTTATGCCGCAAAAGAGAAACATGAAGACAACTCGCTTAAAACCAATTTGGAGGCTGCCCGGGAAATTGCAAAACAGCTCCGTTTACGCGATATAGGCGGTATTATTGTGGTTGACTTTATCGACCTTCGCGACGACAAGAACCGCAAGAAAATCTATGACGAGCTAAAGAAAGAGTTTAAGAAAGACCGCGCGAAGACAAACGTAATTGGGATGAGTGATTTTGGACTGGTACAAATTACGCGCCAGAGAATACGCCCCAGCGTTGTTAATTCAGTTTCAAAAATCTGCCCGATGTGTGGCGGCTCCGGATCTGTTGTGAGCCAAAATACAATCATTACAGATATCGAATCATGGATCAGCAAGCTAAAATACAGCACGGATTATCGCGCAGTGGATATCTACATCAACCCCTATCTGCGCTCTTACCTCACGCGCGGACTGTTGAGTCAGAGATTCAGATGGATGTTAAAATACAGGGTTAAAGTTTCACTGGTGGGCGATGACAACATATCGCTGAATGAATTTAAAGCTACTCTAACCGGCTCTGATCTTGAGATCACAGATGTGGTACTCAGAGGCGAGTCGATCGACGACGTACTTGAGGCGCATGAAAAGCAAGCCATTGAGCCTGATAAGACCATCGATCGAAAAGAAACCCTTGACTATTTCTCGAAGAATGAGTCTAACGGAGACGGAAGCCAGAAAAAGAAACTTCCAAGCAGACCCAAGCGTCCGGCCGGAAAAAGTAGCTGACCGTTTTAGTGGTTTTTTCCGTTTAAGAAGCAAAATAAATTAACCTGGAAAGACATTTAATGATGACAAATCTCAAAGGAATGCATGCCACTACGGTACTCGGCATCATCCATAATGGTACTGTAGCCATCGGTGCCGATGGGCAGGCCACTCTCGATAAAACGGTGATGAAATCGACCGTGAAGAAGGTTCGTAAACTGCAGGATGGGAAAATCCTTTCCGGATTTGCCGGATCCACCGCTGATGCATTCACACTTTTTGACAAATTTGAGGAGAAATTGAACAGTTACAATGGCAATCTTCAAAGAGCCGCCGTTGAACTTGCAAAAGAGTGGAGGAAGGATAAATTTTTGCAGAAACTTGAAGCTCTTCTCGTAGTAATGGATAAAGATACACCTCTGCTTATATCCGGCCAGGGTGATGTAATCGAACCAGACGATCAGATCCTGGCTATCGGGAGCGGCGGTTCGTATGCGCTTGCGGCTGCCCGTGCGTTGAAGCAAAACGCCCCGGAACTATCGGCCAGAGAGATCGTTGAGAAGTCACTCAATATCGCAGCAGATATCTGTATCTACACAAATCACAATCTTACCATACTGGAAATTTAAAGAGACTATTACGCAGCATGAAACTGATTGAGCAACAAAATCTGACGCCGCGTCAGATTGTAGCCGAACTCGACAAGTACATAATTGGACAAAAAGAAGCCAAGCGATCCGTTTCGATCGCTCTTCGAAACCGTTGGAGGCGGCTAAAATCGGACCCTGAAATCAGGGAAGAGATTATTCCCAACAATATTCTGATGATTGGCCCAACGGGAGTGGGTAAAACCGAAATCGCCCGAAGGCTGGCAAAGCTTGCCGGGGCCCCTTTCATTAAGGTAGAAGCATCCAAATTTACGGAAGTCGGCTATGTTGGCCGCGATGTTGAATCGATGATTCGGGATCTTACCGACATTGCCGTGAATATGGTACGGCTCGAAATGCAGGAACGAGTGAAAGAGAGAGCTGCTTCCATTGTAGAAGAGAAAATCCTGGATATTTTGATCCCCCCCGTTCGCAAGAAGCCGTCCGCCGTAAATACTTCGGGCCGTGAAGTCGGGTTTAACCCCGATACTGCTTCCGATGAGGAGTTAAATGAGCGCACCCGTGAGCGTTTTCGTGAAAAGCTTAAGAACGGCGAGCTCGAAGACCGCAAGATTGAGATTGAGGTCGATTCCAAAAAAACTCCCATGATGCAGGTATTCGGCCCCCAGGGAATGGAAGAGATGGGGGTAAACTTGCAAGATATGCTCGGCAACCTCACACGAGGCAGCCGTAAATCAAAACGAACATTACCCATCAGCGAGGCAAGGGAAGTTCTGCTGGAGCAAGAAGCCGAAAAGCTGATTGATCATGAAGCTGCCGTTCAGGAAGCCCTCGAGCGCGTGCAGAATCAGGGCATTGTGTTTATCGACGAAATAGACAAAGTTGCAAGCGACTCTTCAGCCACAAGTAAAGGAGGCGGTGAAGTAAGCCGCCAGGGAGTTCAGCGCGACCTTCTTCCCATAGTGGAAGGCAGCACAGTAAATACCAAGCACGGCATCGTAAAAACAGATCATATTCTTTTTATAGGATCGGGAGCTTTTCACGTATCCAAGCCATCTGATCTCATTCCTGAACTGCAGGGACGTTTCCCAATTCGTGTTGAACTGAATTCACTCACTGAAGAGGATTTCTTCAATATCCTTACGCAGCCAAAAAACGCTCTTACAAAGCAATATCAGGCAATGCTTGAATCTGAGGGTGTGAAAGTGGAGTTCACGGAGGACGCCATCCGCGAAATAGCCAAAATTGCTGCGGACGTTAATCGTCAGGTTGAGAATATTGGAGCACGCCGACTCCATACCATCCTCTCTACCCTTCTCGAAGAATTACTTTTCGCCGTACCTGATGACATCAGCAGCGGTGAGATCAACATCGACAATGCATATGTAGAAAAACAACTCAGCGACCTGGTCAAAAACAAGGATTTGAGTCATTACATCTTGTAAAAAGTCTCAAAATTGGGTCTTTGAGAAACGTTTTTTCAGTTTATGCGTTAGAGATAGGAGTATGGTAATTTAAAAGCGCGTTTACTATACTGTACAGCCAAATAACTGCGTTACCTGAAAAAAATACGAATAAAATATTCATGTCAGTGAAGAAGTTTATTGCTCCCCAGCTTGCTCTTTTATTGATTCTCTCGGCCGTTTGGCTTGCAGGAGTCGATAAGGTAATTGTAAAAAATGAAATTCATCAGGATAACCTGCACAAATACATGCAGGTACAAAGACGAGTTATCGATAACTATTTTGGTGAAACTACACTTGATGATCTGTTTCACGAAAGCATCAAGGGGCTCGTAAGGGGGATGAACATAGACGATCTGGAGCTTGAAGGCACTCCTATCGACACATTGCAGCGACATGACATTCAAAATCTGCGCGAATCCTACAATAGATTTGAAGAAGCCTATCTTTTCATAGCCAATAATCACTCTGATAAGGACATGAGCAGACTCACCGAAAGCTCAATCAAGGCGATGCTTTCCCTGCTCGATCCACACTCCGTGTATATCGAGCGTGATGACAGCGAACGTATTCAGGAAGAGTTTGCCGGAAGATTCCAGGGAATTGGCATTCAGTTTAACATCATCCAGGACACCATCACGGTGATCACCGCTATATCCGGTGGCCCCAGTGATCAACTTGGAATAATGTCGGGCGACCGCATCATCTCCATCGATGACACCAGCGCAATCGGCTATACAAATGAAGATGTGATGCGACGCCTGAGAGGTGAAAAGGGGACCAAGGTTGATGTCGAAATTTTGCGCCCGCGAACCGCTAACCCTATCAGATTCACCATCGAACGCGATGATATTCCACTCACGACTATCGATACACGATATATGCTGGATAACGAAACCGGTTACATAAAAATCAACCGGTTTGCAGCAACGACCCACGAGGAGTTTTTGACGTCTGTTGTTGATTTGAAGGAACAGGGAATGACCCGTCTGATGCTTGATTTACGAGGTAATCCCGGTGGATATCTGAGTCAGGCAATTGCGATCTCTGAAGAGTTCTTTCCCAGAAATACCAAACTGGTTTCTACGCAAAGTCGTCATACGCGATTCAACCAGGAAGTGAGCTCACGGCGCGACGGTTTGGCCAAAGATCTACCGGTAATTGTGCTCGTTAATGAGGGTTCTGCATCCGCAAGTGAAATCGTTAGCGGAGCCATACAGGATCATGATCGCGGTCTTGTCGTTGGCCGAAGAACATTTGGGAAAGGTTTGGTTCAGCAACAATATGAATTAATTGACGGAAGCAACATACGGGTAACCATTTCACGCTATCTCACTCCCTCCGGGCGGTTGATTCAGAAACCTTTCGACGGCAGCAGCGAGGATTATGCTTTCGAAATCCGCCATAGATCTACCGATGCATCGATGGATGCCCGTGAATTCAAAGACCAGGTACCCGACTCACTGCAGTACTTCACCAAAGCGGGACGTCCCGTATTTGGCGGCGGCGGAATTGTGCCCGACTTCATTGTTCAGGAAGACACTACGGCCTCTCCCTACCTTTTCAACTTCATGTTGGTAAACAGGGTTGATTTCAATTTTGTGAGAGACTACCTCGATCAGTATGGCGATACCTTCAGAAACCGCTGGGAAAGCAATTTTGAAGATTTCAGGCAGAACTTTGAATGGAGTGATAAAGACAGGGCGATGTTCATCACCCTTATGCAGGAAGAAGGCCTGGTACTTACCGATGAGGTGGATAAACCGACCGTTGAAAACAACAACCTGAAGATGTCGAGGGAGATGTACAACGAACTTGTGTGGATGAACTATGGCAGAATGAAAGCAGAAATTGCCCGTCAGGTTTGGGGCAGCGAGTACTTCTTTCCGATCATCAACGACCATTTCAATGATACCCTCAATGAAGCGATGAAACTCTGGAATGAGGTTGCCGAACTTGAGATGTTTGCCCAGCGCCGCGCCGGTTTAAATCCGGATACCACCCCGAGGAGGAATTAGGCTACAGGCTACAGGCTACAGGCTACAGGCTACAGGCTACAGGCTACAGGCTACAGGCTACAGGCTACAGGCTACAGGCTACAGGGTCGATTTGAGGAGATTTTTGGATTTAGAACATTAGAATTTTGTGCTT
>PWWL01000241.1 GCA_003561515.1 Balneolaceae bacterium | reverse complement strand
TAACTGCCATCTGGCACAAAGGTGTAGTCACTGAATAAGAGAGAAGCGCGAAGGTCCTCGTACCACCAGTTTGCTGTCAGCGTCAGGCTGGACCCATTCTTCAGGTCGAACTCCCATGGCTGTTCCACCATCATCGACTCAACACTGTTGTCATCATTACGCAGAGTCAGGAAAAAACGAGCAGTCGGTGTAACAATCCTCAGCGGCGATTCAGGCGAGTTGAAATAACCGTATGAAAGCCGGGCATCTATCAAGGTGTAATCGAATCGCGATTCAAATCCCATGGCTGGCAGGTAGCTGTCTCCAGCCCGTTTATAGGTAAATCGGTAATATAGACCCTGGGATGTTCGCTTTTGTAAAAACAGACGGACAATTGCGTTTGCAGCGGGATCAAAAGCTGCACTAAAACGGTCGTCAAAAGTGGCTGCATATTTGAAATCAAGAAAGTGGTCGCCAGCATAGTTGTAAATAAAATCGGCACCGATACCAACATTGTACCTCCCGTCCATACCAATACGTGTAGTGGCCATGCCTCCGATGTACGAATTCTGATTGATGACATCTCGACGCGCCCTCAGCACCCCAAAATTTTCGGATGGCAGTCCAAGTTCGCTTACAGCCTCGGTTTGCATATTGAGCATTCCCAGGTCCCATGGCCCGGTGCGTCCAGCCACTCGTGCACCTCCATAAATTCGAACGGGCTGCCCCTGAACCAGGCCGATTCTGCGGCTGTAAAAGAGGGTATTATTCCCTCCCAGATTGAAATCAAAAATATCGGACCGTTCCTGAAAGAAGCGCCGTTTTTCGGGGAAGAAGAGGGGGAACCGGGAAAGGTTTACCTGAACCTCATCGGCTTCTACTTGCGCAAAATCTGTATTCAGGGTAACATCGAGGTTCACATTTCCCGCCAGCGGATAACGAATGTCGAGGCCAACTTCAGCACTATAATCCGTTGAACGGTTGAACGCTGCCTGATCTGCATCGAGCCTGTAAAACTGCTCGGTACCGGTGAGAAGGTACGGAGTAAAATAAAACGGCCGACTGTACTCAACTCCAGTAATACGGATCTTTTGGGCTTGAGAAGGTTTTGTGAAGCCCCGCGACCACACGGGAGGAATGTCGGGGAAGATGTGCCTTTCGGCCTTTCTGGCTATCCACCGATATACAATCATACCCATAATCACTTCTTCATCAACTTCCCTGAACCCGAGGCTTGAGAAAGGAATCCTGATTTCTGCAAACCATCCCTTTTCGGTGATCTGTGTCTCTGCATCCCAGTGAGTGGTCCAGTTACGGTTAATGGATCCTTCACCTTCCGAATCTTTGGATACAAGCTGATCGACCCTAACTCCCGTTGGAGTGATAAAAAACCACCGGGCATTTTCATTATCGTTAAAAGTGTCGAGTATAATGGCAAACGTTTCATCACCGGCATACCTGTCGCGGTACATGGTGTTGGCTACTATTTTGTCGGGTTCCGAATCGTAAAGCCTGCCAGAGATGTATATGAATTCGTCATCGTAGGCAACCCTGATTTCAGTGCGTTCACTCATCTCGCCCCGATGCACGGGCTGGTACATATTTACCGGCAGAGGAGCTACTTCTTCCCATTCAGGCTTGTAGGGATTGCCATCGATGGTGATAGGTGCTGCAAACCTGTGAAGTGTCAAGATCGATTCACTGCGGTTCTCATCGTTTTTTGAAGCGTTAGTATCGAATTTGGGTGTTAGCAGAGATAAAAGTAAAAAGAGGGTAATCATTGGGTTCCAGTCGGGTAGAATCTTTGTAAAGTGCGTATCATTAAACTGTGGATGCTCAGCAGCTATGAATCCCTTATCATTTGCACGTCAAACGAATACTTAGTTCGCCCAATCCGGTATCATTCCGGGTTCTATACCGAATGCCCACGCAATAAGGGTGTAGCTGGCAAGTGTTAGTGCTACTGAGACAATGATATTAAGCCATACCCCCGCTTTTGCCATCTGTGGAATATTAACTTTACCGCTGCCATAGATTATGGCATTAGGTGGTGTTGCTACCGGAAGCATAAAGGCACAGCTTGCCGCTATGGCGGCAGGAACGATGAAGAGCATGGGATCTTGCCCAATTCCGATAGCCGAGGCGGCCAGGATTGGCAGAAAAGCCGCGGCAGTTGCAGTGTTGCTCGTTATCTCTGTAAGAAATACAACAACTATAATTACAAGGAAAACCAGCAATAGCAACGGCATTCCTCCGAGGCCAGCAACCGATTCACCAATCCATGCTGCCAGGCCGGAGGAGCTGATGGCCATGGCAAGACTGAGTCCGCCGCCAAACAGGATGAGAATACCCCAGGGTAAATCTTTTAAATCATTCCATTTCAGCAGCTGTTCTCCCTTGTTTGCACCGCTTGGAATAATGAACAGAATCACGCCCGCCGTAATTGCTATACCGGCATCGGAAAGCCCCGTAAAAATATTTGATAAGGGCTCCCGAAGTATCCATAGCAAAGCGGTTGTTGTAAAAACGACCGCAACCCTTACTTCCGGTTTCGAGATAGTGCCGATCTCTTTTAGTTGCCTGGCGATCACTTCACGTCCGCCGGGAAGCTCTTTAAGTTTAATAGGATAAACTACTTTTGTGAGAACGAGATACATAATGGGAAGCATCACAAGTATCAGCGGAACCCCGACCATGAGCCAATGAGCAAAGCTGATCTCCACGTTGTAGTTTTCGAGTAAAAATCCGGCAAGCAGTGCATTTGGCGGAGTGCCAATCAGAGTTCCAATACCTCCGATGTTACAGGCGTAGGCGATGCATAATACCAACACCAGCTCAAAATTGGTAGCCGGCGATACAGACTCGTTCGCACTGCGTTTTGTATCAACAAAATCAAGTACGGAAATGGCGATGGGCAGCATCATTAACGCAGTTGCTGTGTTGCTAACCCACATGCTTAAAAAAGCCGAGGCTATAATGAACCCCAGAATGATGGATGTCGGTTTTACGCCAACAAAGTTCACAATTTTGAGTGCAATTCGTTTATGAAGACTCCATCTCTGCATCGCGATGGCGATAATAAATCCACCCATAAACAAAAAGATAAGCGGATTGGCATATGGTGCTGTTGTGTCGCCAATTGGTGCTATATCAAGTAATGGAAAGAGAACAATTGGAATGAGGGCTGTGGTGTAGATAGGTATGGCTTCGGTAATCCACCATGTAGCCATTAATATGGCTACGGCAGCTGTTCTCCATGCGGTTACGCTAAGGTTCTCGGGTGCGGGTATCAGTAAAAACAGGATGAACAGAAAAAATCCAAGAAACAGACCAGGGTGTGCGGCACTCAAGAACCGTCGCAACATAGCTCAAGATGTTATGGTTTATTTTGATAGTTAGAAGACCACGATTCGCGCGTTTACCCCCATTAAAAACTTGTGGAGTCGAAAATAGCTTTCATCATGTTTTTATAAGCGGGTGTAAGAGTCACTTTTCTGCGTGCCATCATTCTTTCCATAGCTTCGATGGCCTTATCAAAATGATATGGAACGATGTTCTGCCCGCTAACCCAGCTGAAAGAGGGCACAAATTTTGGCGGATATCCATCAGAAAATAAATTACAACACACACCGCATAGCGTACCGGTGTTAAGCATGGAGTTGATTCCGGTTTTGCTGTGGTCACCCATTATTGTTCCGATAAACTGCTGCCCGCTATCGGTATCTTTGCCGGTTTTCCAGTCAGATACTTTTACCGAGCTGTAATTATTTTTCAGGTTCGACGTATTTGTGTCGGCCCCAAGATTGCACCACTGTCCAAAAACCGAATTTCCCGCAAAACCGTCGTGGGCTTTGTTGGAGTAAGAATGAAAGATGGAATTGGAGATTTCACCACCAACCTTACAAACCGGCCCAATGGTGGTCTCTTCATATATTTTGGCACCCATTTTCACGACCGACTTCTCGCAAATTGCCGAGGGGCCGCGTATGATGGAATTTGCCATAATATGAGCGTGCTTGCCTATATAAATAGGGCCGTTATCGGCTAACAGCATGCTGCCGGGCTCAATTTTAGCACCCTCCTCTATGTAGATGTTATCAGGACAGGTAAATATCGTGTGGGGAAAGATATCTTCTTTACCGTAAGCAATTTTTCCTGACAGCTTAATGTCGTAATCGATTTGGTCCCCGTTGAGCTGAAACAGCTCCCAAATATTTTTCACGATCGTTGTTCCGTCGGCGGGCAGCTCCTTCTCTTTCAACTTCGATTTGTTAACACCCGATTTGACCCACTTTTTGTGGGTTGGGATATCCAGCAGTGCAGATATCAACTGGCCTTCATAAAACAGGCCTTCTCCGATTTTTAATTTTCCGGATAAATCTGTGATCTCAGCAGTTGGAATAAACCGGGGATTAATCCAAAGAACGGCTTCACTGTTCTTTTCTAATTCAAATTCAGGGAATACTCCTTTTAAATGCTCTCGCAAGGGTCCGCAAAGCTCTTCTTTTTCATTGAGAGAATGTTTCCATTTTTCACCCAATGTGAAGATACCTATTCGCAGATCGTATAGAGGCCTTGTTAAGGTTAAGGGATGAAAATTTTCCAGAAACTCGTCTTCAAATAGACAGTATTGAATGCTCATTATTAGAAGATTCTTGATTTTTTCTCATTTCACTATTTGTAAATTGGTCGTGTAAGAGAATAACAATTAATTGGTACAAAAAAGAAAAATATCATATGTGCGGAATAGTAGGGTATGTTGGAGATAAAGACGCAGGATCGGTTCTTGTAAAGGGATTAAAACGTCTTGAATATAGAGGATATGACTCTGCCGGAGTCGCGATTTTGAATGGAGAAATGAGCATTCAGAAGGGCAAGGGCAAAGTTGTAAACCTTGAAAAATTAATAAAAAATAATGGAGTAAGCGGTCATATTGGAATCGGGCATACCCGGTGGGCTACGCATGGGGAACCCAATGATGTAAACTCTCATCCGCACTTAAGCGAATCAGGCAATGTGGCAGTCGTACATAACGGGATCATCGAGAATTACACATCCTTGAAGAAAAAACTGGTTGAGCGAGGCAGGACCTTTAAAAGCCAGACAGATACTGAGATTATAGCCCAGCTGATTGAAGAAATTTACACCACATCCAAGAATATTTCATTCGATCAGGCAATTCGTCTTACCCTAAAGCAGATAGTGGGTACTTATGGCCTGGCAATTGTAAACATAGAAGAGCCCGATAAAATTTATATTGCGCGCAAAGGTTCTCCCTTGCTGCTCGGCATTGGCGAAAACGAGATGTTCATAGCTTCTGATGCCTCTCCTATAGTAGAATATACCAATAAGGTAGTTTATCTCGACGACGGTGAAATGGCGATTGTAAACCGCGACAGCTATGAAGTAAAAACCATTGATGATATACCGCTCACAAAAGAGGTTCATGAACTCGCTATAAGTCTTGATGCGATCGAAAAGGCGGGCTATCCGCATTTTATGCTGAAAGAAATTTTTGAGCAGCCCAGTTCTCTTGCCGACTGTCTACGCGGTCGAATCAATCCTGATGAGGGTACGGTTCAGCTTGGAGGAGTCGCGCATGTAATGGATGATCTGGTTAATGCTAATCGCATTGTAATTGCCGCTTGTGGTACTTCATGGCACTCGGCCCTTGTTGGAGAGTACCTTTTTGAGTATCTGGCAAAAACACCCGTTGAAGTCGAATATGCCTCTGAGTTCAGATATAGGGATCCTTTAATTGGAAAAGGGGACGTACTTCTTGTTATTTCACAAAGTGGAGAAACAGCGGATACTCTTGCTGCGCTTCGGGAAGCCAAAGCTCGGGGTGCACTTGTTTTGGGAATTTGTAACGTGGTTGGTTCAACAATATCACGTGAAACTGATGCCGGTGTTTTTACACATGCGGGCCCTGAGATCGGGGTTGCTTCTACCAAGGCTTTTACGGCTCAAGTGGTTGTTCTCACTATGATGGCGCTTGAAGTAGCTATGAGGAAAGGTGCTATTTCAAAGAAAGAAGCGAAGACGTATATCAAGGAGCTCAATAACATCCCTGCAAAAGTGGAGCAGATTCTTAAGGAATGCGATGAAACCACAAAAGAGATGGCAAAACTTTTTACCTACGCTCCAAACTTTCTCTATCTTGGCCGAAGCTACAACTTCCCGGTTGCGCTTGAGGGAGCCTTGAAGCTGAAAGAGATTTCCTACATTCATGCCGAGGGTTACCCTGCCGCCGAAATGAAGCATGGCCCTATCGCACTGATCGATGAAATGATGCCGGTGGTTGTAATTGCGGCAACCGATCACACAAACGACAAGATGATCTCGAATATTGAAGAGGTAAAAGCCCGTAAGGGAAGAATCATTTCCATCATGAACAAAGAGAACAGCGACGTTGAAGAACTCTCTGAGTTTTCAATATCCATTCCGTCAACCAACGACTGTTTCTCCCCGCTTCTTACAGTAATTCCATTACAGCTTCTTTCTTATTACATTGCCGTGAACAGGGGTTGTAATGTGGATCAGCCCCGTAACCTTGCAAAAAGCGTTACAGTAGAATAGAAGAAACGTTTTTGCAGGTGTAAACCGTTTAGTTACCATGAAGCTCGCGATAAAAAATATGGTTTGCCCAAGGTGTATCACTTCTGTGAGCAATATTCTTGCAGACATGAAAATAGCCCCCACCAATGTGGAGCTGGGATTCGCTGAGACAGACCGTATGCTTGCAACCGCTGAAATCGAAGAACTAAACTCTCAGCTCAAAGATAACGGCTTTGAACTGATTTTTGACAGGGAAACGGAGCTGGTAAACGTCGTAAAATCCGTATTGATAAAATATATTGCTCACATCGAGCAATCAGACAATC
>PWWL01000131.1 GCA_003561515.1 Balneolaceae bacterium | reverse complement strand
GTTACCGAAAGCGATGATCAACCTCATTACCTTTTGACGATTTCGGGTTTTACTGATACCGAAACCAGTGAATACCGGGCTGCCATGTCCCGCCTCGATGTTTATCCGGATGATCTGCTTGGGGTTTCAGAATCGGAGTCCGGCGAAGAGCCGGTGATCTCTGCCCGTATCAAAGATTATCCGCTGTCATTAAACCGCGTACTCTGGCAACTTGGCCGTGAACACTTAAGGGAACATGAAGCGGCATATACACTCAAAATAGACGAGGGCGGATTCACAACAATATCGAGTATGCCTGAAATGCTGAGTTCGATGAATGATTTTCAGCAAACCGTCCGCTACCCTGCCCCTCTCAGGGGAACCGGTACCGAAGGCCGGGTACAGGTCCGGTTCGTCGTCAACCAATTTGGTGAAGTGGAAAATCCCGAAATCGTTCAGGGGCTCCATGAACTCGCCGACAAGGAAGCATTGCGTGCCGTAAAGCAGATTGATTTTAGACCCGGTATGGTGAACGGAGCTCCAATACGAGTGCGCTACGAAATGCCGGTTTTCTTCAGAGACAGGTAAACCTGTGCTCTGCTTTTCTTTTAAACATTTTTTTAAAGCAACTTTGCAACCTGATCCTTTTCTTTCCGTATCGCTACTAACAGGTATACCGATAAACATTCACAAAGGACACTTATATGCCGGCTAAGCTCAGAAAATCGCGCACAGATAAAATGATTGCAGGCGTTTGCGGAGGCATCTCAAACTACCTCGGGTGGGATTCCACCATTGTGCGCATCATTTTCGTGATTCTCGTACTTTCGTCCGTCGGATCGATGGTATTGCTTTATTTTATTCTTGCCCTCATTATGCCCGACTGATGGTTTAATTTGGAATCTTAACGGCGGCTCAGCATCTTTTCATGAATTATCCTTTAGGAGGACGTACACATGAAAGTTGCCATCATCGGGGAAAAAAGCAGGGCAATAGCCTGGGAAAAGCATCTCAGGAAACTTTCCTCTATCAAGGAAGTTGTGATCTCCACCGAACTATTCTCTGATCCGGAGATTCCAGCTGTAATTCTCATAAATGAATCGGAAGAGAACCTCCGTGTTCTGAACGATGCGATTCGGCTGGGTATGCACACTTTTCTCATATCCAGGCTTCCATCTGATCAAAAACTGCTCGAATCGGTGTATCACGCTGCCGCTGAGGCGGGCACGGCTGTCCAGTTTTCCCATTGGCCATCCATCACGCCTTCAACACAGTGGATCAGGCAGCAAGTGCCAAAACCTGATTTGATTCAGATCAAAAAAGAGGTGCGTCCCGTAAATTACTCCGTAGATATTGGCGATTTCGATCATCACTGGACCGATGAAGTTGCCTTTATTGTAAAATGGATGGGAGGCAATGCTCATCGCATTGAAGCGAAGCCGGTTCTGGTTGAGGGAGTCCCTTTAGGTTTGCATATCACCATCCGGTTTGAAGATGCATCGGTAGCTTCCCTCCAGTTTTCAGCATTTGGTACGGGGGATATGCATCAGCGAATTTTTTCAGACCGGAAATTGATGGTCGACTGCAACGTGGCAACCCAACATGTGCGGGTTCACAGAGTTAATGAACAGAAAAGGATCACGGTACAGGAAAAGAAGTTTGATCCCGCAGATACGGCCGAGTGGGCGCTGCAGCAGTTCTTCAAATCGATTCAGATGAAAAAAGAGACCGTATTCTCTCCCTACGATGCCCTGCTCACAGCCCGTATCATCGACAAAGTGCGCAGCCACATGGCAAAGTGGTGAGATTTGAAACCAGATCCGTTGGATTTTCCGCGCAAGTCGATGCATTCTCAGTTTGACGAGGCACTGAAAAGAGAAATCCGAAGGATCGCTACGGTTCATAAACAGCAACCCCTATACCGGAATCGCCCATGCCAAAGTATAGAAACCATTTGCCATTCAGTTCGGCGAGCCCTTCAATGAATACCACGTTTGGAATCTGACCGTCAATCTCCATTTCAACATCCGGTTCCATAAAAAAGGTGGTGGAGCGTTTCAGAAGGCGCGTTGGATCATTGATATCGAACAATGCCTGGCCTGTGCGATACACCAGATCATCATCGGCAGAGTTGTAGAGCATCAGAATACCGTGCTCGGTGACGAGCGGCGTGGGGCCCGGCTCCACCAGTCCGCTGTCGAACATTCCTTCTCTTGGCCTCATAACGGGCTCCTCTATTGGAGTCCAGCTGATCAGATCTTCCGACCATGCCACCCAGATATTGGTATCACCAAAGTACATCCAATAGCGTCCGTTGATCTGCTTAGGAACGATCGCTCCTGCCTTGGTCCAGCCGAGTTCCGGAAAAATCAAACCGTGCCGGTCCCAGTTCAGCAGATCATTGGAAGAAGCCAGAGCTTGTCTGGCCGTTTCACCATCGTATGCGGTGTATGTGAGATAAAATGTGTCGTTGATTTTTACAATCCTCGGATCCTCTGCCCCGCCCGGCAGTTCCCACTCGTCAACCGGTTCGTACACGGGATCAGGCCTGCGGTCAAAATATAAACCGTCGGTGCTGGTTGCCAGCCCGACTCTCGACGTGCCGTTCCAGATACCGATTCCGGTCGAATCCTCCGCCCGGTACAGCATATAAATCGTCTCTCCATCCGACCATGCAGCCGGATTGAATACATCTTTGGCCTCCCAGCTGTCGCCCTGAGGTGTGATGATCGGGTTGCCGTCATACTTCACAAACGGACCCATCTGCCAGTCGATTTCCGTTTGGGCCGTACAGGATACAATGAGAGTGATGACTACAACTGCTGAAAGGAAGCTTTTGACTGTCATATAGATAAGAGTGAAGTTTTTTTCAAATACCTTGTACAATCATTATAAACAATCAGCCTTTCATTTTCAGCATCTTGAATGCCATCTTCAGTTTGCCGCGCGACATTACCGAGTCTATAAAATTGAACTGGCCGCCCGAGAGCTTCTCTCCTCCATCGATGGTTACGCATTCTCCGGTCATATAGTTGGCCATGTCGCTCATCATAAATGCGGCCAGGTTGGCAAGTTCTTCGTGGTCGCCGTAGCGTCCGGCCGGGATTTTCTCGAGATATTTCTTTTCAAACTTTTTGGTTGGAAAGAGTCGGGTCCATGCGCCCTCGGTCGGGAATGGCCCGGGCGCAATCGCATTCACACGGATCCCATAGGTCCCCCATTCGTAGGCAAGGGAGCGGGTCATCGCCAGTACACCGGCTTTGCTGCATGCTGAGGGAAGCACAAACGCCGATCCTGCATCCTCGGCGTAGGTAGTTACGATATTGAGAATATTTCCCTTCTGTTTCTGCTTGATGAGATAGTTGCCAAAATGATGCGTACAGTTAAAACTTCCGTGCAATACGATATCCACGATCGCCTTAAATCCCCCGTGTGTAAGATCCTCGGAAGCACTCAGGAAATTTCCCGCGGCGTTGTTCACCAGCCCGGTAAGTTTTCCAAAGTCATTGATAATGGAATCAAACATCTCTCCCACCTTTTCATAGTCACGAACATCTACGGAGTACCATCGCACATCGGTTCCAAACTCATTGAGTTCATTGGCGGCCTTTTCCAGTTTTTTCTCCGTACGCCCGCAAATGGCGATATCAGCGCCAATCTCCGCAAACTTTTTTGCCATGGAAAGTCCAAGCCCGCTTCCGCCTCCGGTGATTAGGATTACCTGTCCTTTTAAAGTGTCTTCTTTGAACATAACAAATGCAGTCTATCTATTTAGCCTTGTACTTTTGTCAAAATAATCAAACTGATATTGAAATACTTTGATAGACCAAGCATTACCTGAGTCTTTTCAGTCAGTTGATCAAAATTAAAAACCTGCACAATCCAAAACGCTTGACAGAAATTAAAATTCGATGCATTTTGTACCTTCAGAGCCTCTCAATAAGACGAACTTAGCAATAGACAATTCTATCTCATGTACCAATATTAATAATATGTCTCGGAGAGTTGTATCTATATCAATTTTAGTAATTTGTTTATCTGCTTGTGACTTATCGCCAGATTTCGACTTTATCAGAAGTAATCCACTTGATCCGGTTATCCCAACAATAGAAATAACTTTCCCTTCGAATAATTATAAAAATCACCATACCGATGCAATCAATTTCATAGCAAAGGTTAATGATATTTCTTATTCACCACATACGCTTCATGTAAATATATACAGCGATATTGATGGATTTTTAGATAAAATCATACCCGATGCATCAGGTAAAGCGAACGCACAAATAAATGATTTATCAAAAGCTGAGCATGTCATTTTCGCTGAAGTTGTAAACCCGGATGGATATACAAGGACAGACTCAATTAAAATTTATAATAATGCAGCTCCAAGAGTAAACATTACATGTATCAGCTTAATAGATAACAGTTACATAGATCTCTCCTGGGAAGAGAGTACTGACACTGATTTTGAATCCTACGGTGTGCATCGGATCAACTCAAACAATCAGACAAGGTTAGTAGTTGAAATTCAAGATATATCATCAACAACTTTTCGTGATTTTGCACCTCTTGACTCACTTTACCGTTATTATGTGGTTTCTAGATCTTCTGCATATCCTGAAGCAAACAACAGCGAAATAAAATCGCAAGAGAGAAAGCTTTTCAATTCATCATGGGTGCAAAATCCGGGCCGAGTCCCGACATTTAATGGAATAAAAAAAGTATTAATGTATCCCGATTCGCCAACTTTGCTATTTCAAAGATCTCACGAAATTGCTGCGTTCAACTTTGTAGAAAATAAAGTTATCGGGAGAATGGACCTTGAACAATCGATTATTGATGTAGCTAATAATGGTGCTGGGACTGAGATTTACGTACTGCCACCCGGCAGGGAAAGAATTGATATTTATGATGCGACTACTTTTAATCAAAAAGAGTATTTCATTATTCCACGTGCAATTGATATTAAATCAAATAACAGAGGGCTCATATTTCTGACAATGGGTTTTGGCGGAGGAAATTTGTACGGAATGGAAAGAAGCAGGATGCCCAATCGGGGAACTCACATTGACTTTAATAGAGGACACATGATCAGAACAACCCAAACCACAAATGATGTTTATTATGTTTGGGTTGGATCTCCCAGAAGCTTATTTCATGCAAGTCACGACTCTGAGGGAAATATTACCGAAGTGAACAAATGGCCCTACCATGGAGGACCTGCAATTAGTGAGGGTAATTTTGAAGCTCATCCGCATAATCAATACGTTGTTTCGAGTATGGGAGGGAATGTTTTTGAACCGGGCCCGTCTTTAGCGCTGAAAAAAACCCTGGCTCCCGGCGGCGAGTATGTTGATTTCACTTTCGATGATACGGGCTATTTTTTATTTGCAGCTGATCGAAGAGGCTGGATAGATGTGTATGAAGATTTAACTCACTCCAGGCGAATTGAAATGACTGACAAACCGCGCTTTTTGCAATTTGATAAGGAGAAAGGCAGGCTTGTGATACTTGCCTATTCTGATATAGTGCAGGATTATGAAGGGGTCCTTGTTTTTGAACTGTAGTTGATCCAATAATAAAATCGAGATTTATTCCCTCTCAAAAACACCCGCAGCGCCCATACCCCCGCCGATACACATCGTTACCATCCCAAACTGCTTGTTGAGGCGTTGAAGGTCGTGTATGATCTGAGTGGTGAGTTTGGCGCCGGTGCAGCCGAGCGGATGGCCCATCGCGATTGCCCCGCCGTTGATGTTAACTTTGTTGGGATCCAATCCTGTTTCGCGGATTACCGCCAGTGCCTGCGCGGCGAATGCTTCGTTCAGTTCTACCATGTCGATATCATCCAGGTTCAGGCCGGTCTGTTTCAGCACTTTCGGGATCGCCTCAACCGGACCGATACCCATAATCTCGGGCGCCACACCCGCAACGGCAAAGCCGTGATATTTTGCGATCGGCTTCAGTCCCAGCTCATCCGCTTTTTTGCGGCTCATCACCAGCACGCCTGCGGCGGCGTCGTTCATTTGCGACGAGTTCCCGGCCGTTACCGATCCTCCTGTCTTGAACACAGCACGCAATCCGCCCAATGCTTCCAGGTTCGTATCCTTTCGCGGCCCTTCGTCTTGTTTGAATGTGAATGACTCTTCAGCCACTTCACCATCGGCCGTCACATATTTATGAACCACATCCACCGGGGTGATCTGCTCCTCAAAATATCCTTCTTCCCATGCCTTAATCGCCTTCTGATGGCTCTCAAGTGCAAACTGATCCTGGTCCTCGCGGCCCACTCCGTACTTATCGGCGACATTCTCCGCCGTCAGTCCCATATTGACGTAGACCTCGGGACGCTCCTTCGTCAGCTCGGGATTCGGCTGAAAAGACACCCCTCCCATCGGCACCTGGCTCATGCTTTCCGCTCCGCCTGCAATCAAAATCTCTGCACTCCCACTCATGATCCGCTCAGCCGCCATGGCGATAGACTGCAATCCCGATGAACAGAACCGGTTGATGGTCATGCCCGGAACCGAATCGGGCAGTCCTCCCAGGAATACCGCCTGCCGCGCCATGTTCATCCCCTGGGTCGCCTCCGGGAAGGCACAGCCCACAATCACATCATCCACCATTTCGGGTTTTACAGAGGGAACCGTTTTGAGAAGATCTTTAATGATTTCGCCCATCAGTGAATCGGGGCGTGTAAAGCGGAGTGAGCCTTTGTTGGCCTTTCCGCAGGCGGTTCGTTTGGCGGCTACTATGACAACTTCGTTGTTTTTAGTCTTGAGTCGTGAGTCTTGAGTCATGAGAGGGAGTTGGATTTAGTTGCGTTGCTTCTTCTCTAATACGTAAAGCATTTTTTGGATTTCGTTTAATTCTTCGAAAAGAGAATCAAAATCAGTTTGAGTTAAATATTT
>PWWL01000129.1 GCA_003561515.1 Balneolaceae bacterium | reverse complement strand
CTTTGAGCTTTGAGCTTTGAGCTTTGAGCTTTGGACCTTGGACCTTGAACCCTGAACATCACTTCTCAACCCTTACTTCAAGCTCATCCAACAATGCCTCACAACTCCGCTTCAGCACCTCAAACACGTGCTGAAAGCCGTCCATGCCGCCGTAGTAGGGATCGGGCACTTCACCGTCTCCGGGTTGGGGATCGTACTCGCGCATCATCCTGATTTTTCCGTTGAAGGAGCTGTTGCGGTCGAGCCGCTGCAGGTTTTCATGGTTTTCACTATCCATGGCCAGAATCAGGTCGAACTCCTCCAGATCGCCCGCTTCAAACCTCCGGGCGCGTGACTGCAGCTTAACCCCTTGCTGCTCGGCCACCTGGCGGCTCTTGCTGTTGGCCGGTTCCCCGATGTGGTAAGCCGACGTGCCGGCAGAGTCGATATAGAAATAGGGCTGCAGGCCGCGCTCATTCACCAGGTGCTGGAAAATGCCCTCCGCGGTAGGGCTGCGGCAGATGTTGCCCAGGCAGACGAAGACGATTTTGAAGGGGTTTTCTTTGGTGATGTTACTTTTTTCAGACATAAATCTTCATTTTTGGCATTGATCTAACTTGCCGGTAAAATTGATGGTTTTTCAGAGAGTTTCAAGGGAATCTGTAGATCCGCAATGTCTCTCAAAGACATTGCGGATCTGGATCTTGGCCTACTGACTTCCGCACGATTAAAAAGTGAAATTTTCTGGTGTTAATAATCAATAGATTATGTGTCTATAAATGAATGTTTAGGTATCCCAAAAGGATTTGAGCTCGCATATTGCCTTAGAAAAATTCCTTTTCTGATAAGGTCTGTCGGCCTTGAATTCCCGGCTCGTAAGGTGGAGCGGTGCCTTACGAATCCTGAGCCACGCAGGGCCTGTTCTGCACTAAGATGCTAAGATCATCAATGCGGGGCCTTGCCCCGAAGCGTCGGGGCGCGCAGCGGCAGCGAACTGCTTCGGGAATTCACCGCCTTAATTTTTTCGTTCTTTTGTATCAAAACAAAAGGACAAGATGAAAAGTAGGCTGCAACACCCTGATACAGAAGTTTAAGATGAAAAGTAGTAATCAGGCTACTGGTGTCCCGATGCGGAAGTCAGGAAAGGGGACGTGCTTTAAATTTCCACACAGTAGCGTGAGTAAGATCCGCAATGTCTTTAAGAGACATTGCGGATCTGGATCTGGGTCTGGTCTTAGGTTCCGCCTCCCCTATCCGCCTGTGCAACACGCGATATAAAAAACAAAACTCCCGAAGGTATTACCATTGCGAATCTTTCCTTATATTATGAGCTTACTTGAAAATTTTCAGGATGAACGATTTCGTTCTCTATGGCAAAAATATTCGACGAAGTTAAACAGCTGGCTTACCCGAAAGCTGAAGTGGAAATTCTTAACTGGTGGAATGAGAACAGGATTTTCGAAAAAAGCTTCACTTCCAGAGAAGATGGCATTCCTTTCACATTCTTTGAAGGTCCGCCAACAGCTAACGGCAAACCGGGTATTCATCACGTGATGTCGCGAACCGTAAAAGATCTTTTCTGTCGCTACAAAACGTTGAAAGGATTCCGCGTGGAGCGAAAAGGAGGATGGGATACCCACGGGCTGCCGGTTGAGATTGAGGTAGAAAAAGAGCTTGGCCTTGAAGGGCGCGCACAGGTGGAGGAGTACGGCCTTGCCGAATACAACGCCAAATGCCGCGAAAGTGTCCTCAAATACAAGGATTTGTGGGACGACCTCACCCAGCGTATGGGGTATTGGGTTGACCTTGAAAACCCCTACATCACCTTCGAAAACGACTACATCGAGTCGGTCTGGTGGGCGTTCAAGCAGCTTTACGAAAAGGGGCTGGTTTACCAGGGCTATAAAATCCAGTGGTATTCGCCCGGCAGCGGCACGGTGCTATCATCACACGAAGTAAGCCTCGGCTATCAGGAAACGCAGGATCCGTCCATTACCGTAAAATTCCCGCTCGACGCCGATGAAAGCGTCTCATTCCTTGCCTGGACCACCACTCCCTGGACCGTAGTGTCGAACATGGCGCTGGCTGTGAATCCAGACCTTTACTACGTAAAAATACGTATAACAGAGGGAGAGCAGGCCGGCCATTATATCTTGGCGAAGGATTGCCTAGAGGATGCCATCAAGCACGAGTACGAAATTATTGAAGAGTATAAGGGCAGCGATCTTGTGGGATGGGTGTACAAGCCGATGTTCGATTTTGCCCTTCAGGAGCATCCTGCAGAGAGCGCCTGGCGGGTAATTGCCGCCGATTATGTTACCACCGACGAAGGAACCGGCGTGGTACACACGGCTCCCGCTTTCGGTGCCGACGACTTCGAAAGCTGTCGCGAAGCCGGAATCCCAATGTTTAACCCGGTTGGCCGCGAAGGCCGTTTCACGAAACAGGCTCCCGATTTCAAGGGAATGTGGTTCAAGGATGCCGACAAGGAGATTGCCCGTGCCATCAAGGAGAAAGGGCGAATGTATCTGCATGAGACCTATCTGCACAACTATCCGTTCGACTGGCGCAAGGGCACCCCGCTGATGTCGTATCCGGTGGAATCGTGGTTTATCCGTACCACCGAAGTGAAGCAAAAGATGGTGGACCTCAACAAGAAAATTAACTGGAAGCCTGAAAGTACAGGCACCGGCCGTTTTGGAACATGGCTCGAAAACAACGTAGACTGGGCCGTATCGCGACAGCGCTACTGGGGTACACCGATTCCGATTTGGGTGAGCGATAAAAATCCTGAGTATGTGGAATGCATCGGAAGTGTTGAGGAGCTGCGCCGGAAGGCCGGTATTTCAGAGGATGTTGAGATTGACCTGCATCGCCCCCATATCGACGAGTTTACGTGGAAGTGCCCGAATGGAGGTACCATGAGGCGCATTCCAGATCTGCTTGATGTCTGGTTCGACTCGGGCGCCATGCCGTGGTCGCAGTGGCACTATCCGTTCAAGAACAAGGAGAAGTTCAAACAGAATTTTCCCGCCGATTTTATAGCTGAAGGAGTGGACCAGACACGGGGATGGTTTTATACGCTGCATGCACTGGGAACCATGCTGTTCGACAAGCCCGCATATAAAAACGTGGTTTCGAACGGACTTGTGCTTGACGCCAAGGGCGAAAAAATGAGTAAGTCGAAAGGCAACACCGTTGACCCGTTTGAAGTAATTCAAAAGTATGGTGCCGACACGGTTCGCTGGTACATGATGAGCAACTCATCACCCTGGGAAAACCTTAAGTTTAGCGAAGAGGGCCTTCAGGAGACTCAGCGTAAGTTTTTCAACACCATCGTGAATACCTATTCCTTTTTTGCGATGTACGCCAACATCGATGGTTTCACTTACTCGGGATCACCGCTGCCAAAACCTGAACGTACCGAGATGGACCGCTGGATCATATCGCGCCTCAATACAACCGTGAAACAGGTGGATGAGCATCTTGAGGATTACGAACCCACCCGCGCAGCTCGAGAAATCGAACAGTTTGTAGAGGAGCTCAGCAACTGGTACGTTCGCCGCAACCGTCGCCGTTTCTGGAAAGAAGGTAAAAGCCTCGACAAAACGGCCGCTTACCAAACGCTCTGTGAATGTCTTGTAACCCTCGCCAAGCTGATAAGTCCGCTGGCGCCCTATCTCGGTGAATGGCTCTACAGAAAGCTGAACGATGTTACCAGTCACGATGAAGCTTCGGTTCACATCTCATTCTACCCAACGGTAGAGGAGACCGCCATCGACAAACAGCTCGAACTGCGGATGGATCTGGCCCGTACGGTAAGCTCGCTGGTACTGCGTGTACGTAATCAGATCGACGTAAATGTGAGGCAGCCACTGTCAAGAATCATCATTCCGATGAATAAAGAAGAAAGGTCTGTGGTTGAAGCCGTAAAAGATATTATATTGGATGAGGTAAACGTTAAGAAGATCGAGTTTGTCGACGACGACTCCGGGATAGTGAGCAAAACGGCAAAACCGAATTTTCCGGTGCTTGGCAAGCGCCTCGGGAAAAGGATGAAAGCTGCTGCTGCCCGCATCGGAAATCTTTCTACGGAAGAAATTACCGAGTTTGAAAAGAAGGGAGCCATTGAGCTCCCGATGGATGACGGGGAGAATATCCGCATTACATCCGATGAAATTGACATACAACGAACAGGCCTGAAGGGATGGTCGGTAGAAGCAGAAGACGGGATTACCGTTGCTGTTGACACTGAAATCACCCCCGAGCTACTGAAAGAGGGCATGTCGCGCGAGTTTATCAACCGCATACAAAACATGCGGAAAGAGGCCGACTTTGACGTTACAGACAGAATCGTAATCGGTTTCAGTGGATCGAAAGATCTGGGTGAAGCAGTTGACTATGCCGGTGATGTCATCAAAACAGAAACACTGGCCGAAAAAATAGAGACGACACTACTTGACGTATCTGATTTCGTTAAATCGTGGGATATTGAAGGGTCCCAGTGCGAGATATCAATACGAAGAACCACTAACACATAATCATAAGTATTATGGCATCTACAAAAGATTCCACAACCCCGGATAGAGTTTCCCCCTACAATGATGAGGAGCTCGAATATTTCAAACAAATAATCTTGAAAAAAAGAGATGAAGCCGAGCAGGAGCTAACCACCCTGCAGAATCTTCTTCGCGAGAGTATGGAGAACGCATCCGATGAATCGGCATATTCGTTCCACATGGCCGACGCGGGTACTGATGCCCAGGAGCGCGAGAAGACCTACATGCTCTTTAACCGGACCAAAAAGTTCGTGCGCTATCTCGACGATGCACTGCAGCGTATTGAGAATAAGACTTACGGTGTTTGTAAGGTAACCGGCAAGAAAATTGCCAAGGGGCGCCTTGAGGCCGTGCCGCACACCCAGCTCAGCATTGAAGCCAAACTGAAACGAAGATAATAGGGCCGGTTTGTCGCTTCGAGTAAAAAAACTGCTCTTTCTCTTCGTGCCTGCCGCCGTAGTGTTGGTGGTCGATCAGATAACCAAACGGATGGTGCTCAATTCGCCCGAGCTCCAGAGTAAGGTGATTATCGACGGATGGCTGGCATTCAACTTCACAAAAAACCCGGGGATGGCGTTGGGTATGGACTGGCTCTCCACGCCGGCAATCAGTGTTGTAGCTATTGTTGCAACCATAGGCATTGTAACTTACATCCTCTATACCCTTCAAAAAGTCAATTTCGCATATCTTACCTGTATGGGACTCATCATCGGGGGAGCGCTTGGCAACATTGCCGACCGCATTTTTATGGGAATTAAGGGCGGTTACGGTGGCGTTCTCGAAGGCCATGTAGTCGATTTTATCCATTTCACGCTCACCATTGGCGACTGGGCCGTATTTCCATACATTTTCAATGTGGCCGATGTAGCCATCAGCACCTCAATTATCGTGCTGCTTCTCTTTCATAAAAAGATCATGCCCGTCGATAAAGAGGTTCAGCATGAGGAGCAGGCCCATGAAGCAGCTGAGGAACCGGACATGGTTTCGGAGGCGCTCGATCCTGACAAGAGTGAAGTTTAGTTCATTGTTAATGGTGTAATGGTTTATCAGGTGAGACTTGCCGACTCTATTCGTTCTACACTCTTTCTCATTGAGCTACCGGTGACAGATTTGGGTGGATTTGTGGTTTTTGGCTCGAATCAGCGATTTTGGCCTTTGCAAACACACCCCTCGCCAGGCTGAATCACGCTTCGCGTTTTCATTCGGACTTTTCCCCTCTCGAGAGGGGATTTTTGGTCTGTCACCCACTCAACAGTGTTGCCAAAATTCGGGCAAGATTAATTGCTTGGGAAGACTTTGTTTTTATAATGAAGGTTACAAAGTCCACTCCCCGAAGTGTCGGGATTTCGAAAAGCACTCAACTTGAGAGGATGTGTCCGTGAAGTTGACAAACAAAACGAATCAACTACCTTCGATTACACGATTACACGATTACACGATTACACGATTACACGATTACACGATTACACGATTACACGGTTAGAAAAGCTATTCTTCACTCTTATCCTTATTCATCTGGATATTCAGCCATGCCTTAGAACTAATCCAATCCCGCTTAACCGTAGCAGTTGATATGCCAAGAATATCAGCGGTTTCTTCGATGTTATATCCGGCAAAGTATCTGCACTCCACAACCTTCGCCTGTCTTTCGTTCATTGATTCCAGCTTCTGGAGTGCTTCGTCCAGGGCTACAAGTTCTTCAGCTTTTTCGGCAGTCATGTAAATACCCTCCTCGAAGCTTTGTAACTGGACATTGCCTCCTCGTTTCTGGCTGCTTTTCTTTCTCGCATAATTTACGAGTATCTGACGCATGGCTCTTGCAGCAATGCCAAAAAATTTGCGCCGCCCGTCCCAGTCTCCTTTTGGCGGGTGCTTGATCATTTTCAGGTAGGCTTCATGAACAAGAGACGTGGTATTGAGTGTGTGATCTGACCTTTCGCGTCTTAATTCTCTGCGGGCAAGCACTCTTAGTTCATCATAAACTATCGGTAAAACCTTGTTTATCGATTCTGAATTATTCTGAAAAGAATTTAACAGAATCGTTAAGTCTTGTTTTGGGTTAGTCACATCCATTTATCCTGAATTCTCACTCAAAAAAACCAACTGCGTCAACGTAAATGTCAAATAATAAAAACTCTGTATAATCACCAAATATAAAATTTGCCGCCATGTCTTTTTCCGGTGAAAAAAAATCAGGCCGATGATCTGATTTAAAGAAAAAAGGTGCACTTCATATACAAAGCCCGGGCTTATCAACTCAGGCCTAATTCAATATAAAATGGAGGTCAAACTTATGTGTACTCTTAACTCATCAAATCAATCACCAAATAAGGAATATTCTGTTGGGCGGGGATTAAGGCAGTTTTCCCGAATTTTAAGTCTTGTTTTACTGGTCTTGGTTTTTACCGCAGTTTCCTGCAGTGACAGCTCTCAAAGCGTAAATCCTGATATTGACGTACCCGAAAACGGGATACTTATTGTGCAAACTGTGACAACAGGCGGTGATCCTAACCCTGAAGGGTATGTCATAGCTGTACAGGGGGCGGGAACTCGCGAGATGGAAGCAAATGGATCGACTCAGTTTGGCGATCTCGAGGCAGGTACCTACCAGATACAGCTCAATGAAATTGCAGGACACTGCGAGTTATCGGGCGAAAATCCGGTATCCATAGAAGTGATAGCGGGAGACACCGTTACTGCTATATTCGAAGTTAGCTGTCGGGCAATTCTTAGAAGTCAGATAGTATTTCTCAGTAATATGGGTACCGGAGTTGGGTTATATAAAATGCATCATGATGGTTCGAACGCAGAACGGATCGCTTCATATACTGTTGGAGACGTTTGGAGACCGGCCATTTCGCCCGATGGGACCAAAATTGCTTTTGTAAGCGCCGGCGGCGGTTTTAATACTCAACAGGTTTGGGTTGTGGATGCAGACGGTTCAAACACGTTAAATCTCACACAAAATGCGAACATGCACAGCGAACATCCCACATGGTCGCCTGATGGCTCCCAGATCGCTTTTCATGCATACGAACCCGGAGGCCTGGGTGATATTTACATTATGAATGCTGACGGTTCGGGAGTAACAAATGTTACCAATTCCTCAATTGGAGATTGGTGGCCATCCTGGTCTTCCGATGGCGAAACAATCGCATTTCATTCGACTGAGCCGGGCATTCCACCATATATAAGCACCATCAAAACAGATGGCAGCGGCAGGGCAGAGTTATTCAGAGATGAGTCGGTATTTTTCAGAAACCCGTCATGGTCTCCCGATGGCGAAACGATCGCCTTTCAAAGTAATCTTGAATCGGCAGTTAGCTGGGAAATTATGATTGCTGATGCCGATGGCTCCAATCCCCGCAGTGTTACCAACCTTGCAGAGTCGGGTATTCACCACAGGTTCCCAACCTGGTCACCTGACGGATCCCAAATCGCGTTCGACTCCAACCGTGACGGGGGAAATGGCGGTAATTACGATATTTTTGTGGTAAGTATTGACGGTACGGGGCTCACAAACATTACAAATGACGAAAGCTTTACCGCCATATTTCCAACGTGGTCGCCGGTGGAGTGATGTAAAACAGGAGACGAAAGTTTCTGCTAACACATTTTGACCTCCCGTCATGTAAGATAAAGGAAACCGGTTGGCTCGGCAGCAGCTGCTAAGAAAGAGCCAACTGGTAACATATAAGGGGTTGTGCATTATCAGATCCGGAACCGGGAAGGAAAACAACATGCCAAACGGTTCGTGCTTTCCAAGCACATAATTTGAAGGTGAAATAAGATTAGGCTGCATTTAAGACACCATGAAAGAGGTGAGGCACGCATATCGGAGCAGCTGAACAACCCATTGATTGGGTAATCAAATATGGATCCAATGGTTTCTACTCGCCTTGATCATTGCTTTCGAGAAAAAAAGATGTGATACATCAACAAGGCATTTTCCTTGAGAATCATCAGGCTCAGCGGATCTCCTGCGCTCTTATTCAAAGGTAGAAAATGATCTTTTTTTACTAAAAAGAATGCATGAGTAGGTAATCACAAAGTTTAAAACTGGGGTACTCATGAAAAAGCAGCTTACATCTCTCTTTACCAGGTTTTTGTCCGCCTGCGGTGTTTGTTATAAACAGATACGTTTTTTTAAAGCGAAGACTTCATTTCGACCTCACCAAAAAATGAATACAGGAATTATGGCAGCGGCCATGATTATGCCATTGAGTTTGATTAAACAGAATGGCAGAGTGCTATGTTTGAATGTATCACTCGCCCTTCTGTCCATATTTCTGATTCAGCAAGTAAGCATCGCTCAATCTGTCCAGGAGCTGCCGATAAGGGCTACAATAAATACAACGAATTTCGATGCAAGTGTAGTGGGAGGCCAGTATCCAAGTCCGAACGGGCACGCTTATTTGTGGATAGACGGCTCACTTAATCAATTACCTCTTCCTGAGAATGCGAGCATTAGCAGTGTAAGCGCAATAGCAAATAATGCAAATGTAGTAGCTGGTTGGGTTAGCTCCCAGGGATCATCGCAGGCTGTAAAATGGGTGGATGGAGAATATCTTATTTTACCATCAACAAGCAATATCCCTATAGCTACTGACATATCGGACGATGGATCGATCGTACTCGGAGGTTCTTCAGATCTCGAAATGTGGATACACTCAGAACGTGTTACGCTTCCTTTACTTGGTGGCTATGTAAGGGGTGGTGCGAACGCGATGTCAGGCGATGGCTCCAGAATAGTTGGTTATCAAGTAACTCCGGGAGGCCCTGAGACAAGCCATAGAAGAGCTGTACTTTGGGAAAATCAGCAGCCAATTGAGTTGGGAACAACAGGTGTATTCGTGCAGGCTGAAGCAGATGCAATTTCTCAAAATGGAGAGTACATTGCCGGTTACGCAACCACGGGGCCAGAGGTAAGTTCCAGCAACCGAAATGGTTCATTCTTTATATCACATAATGGCACGATAAAATATATTGGATTACCTTCAAACCACAGTAATCGGTTCGATTTACGAGATAACGGCGTGATCGGTATTAGCAACGATGGCAAGGTAGTGGTTGGAAGGTATCCAAAACAAGGTGATCCGAGTGTATGCCGTAATCCCTGGGGAGCAAGCTTTGTCTGGACCGAAAACGGAGGGATTAAAGATTTTGAAGACTTTCTGGCTGATGAGATGAATTTTGACATTGAAAGGCCATTATTCATTGTGCGCGATCTATCACCAGACGGACACATAGCTGTAGCCACTGCCTCACATTGCAGATCATCAGCGGCTCCTATAAGACCGTTGATTATTCACTTAAATGATACCGAACGCGAATTGATTGTTAACTCCACTTCAGATCACGCCTTGAGCTCAAATGCCACTACCTGTGCGACCGGTCAGTTTGTAACCATAGATGGTGAAATGAAACCCGAGTGCACCCTGCGGGCAGCCATACAGCTCGCCAATAGCAGCGCTACACGCGATTCCGTCTCGTTCAATATTCCCGACGACGGTCCCCATACCATACAGCTTACATCTGCTTTGCCGGCATTAGATCAGCCGCTTATCATTGATGCAACCACTCAGGAAGGATACAACGGATTACCACTGATTAACCTGAGAGGGAATACTGCCAATGCTTTTATAATAAAGGGGGGAGAAAGTACCATACGCGGATTTTCTATCGGCGGGTTCAGTGGCACAGCCATCAGGATAGAAGTAAACGGAGGAAACGTCATTCAGGCAAACCACATCGGCACCGATGCTTCAGGGAACAATGCGATCGCCAATCTGCGCGGAGTTAATATACTCCACTCTCCCGATAATATAATCGGCGGGAGCAATGAAGGAGAGGGAAATGTGATTTCAGGAAACATCGTTGAAGGCGTATATCTTTTTGGTGCAGCGTCCAAAGATAATGTGGTGGCCGGTAACCGAATTGGTACGAACAGGGACGGGACGGCGGCACTGCCTAACAGAGTTGGCGTACGGCTGGAAAATTCACCTGAAAATGTTGTCGGTGGAGCAACAGATGCTGTTGGACAGGGTCCCGGAAACCTGATATCCGGCAATACCGATACCCGGCCAAATATTAAAATGGAGGATGCCAGGACCGGCGTAGGTGTGCTCATTGACGGCGGCAGTGCAAAAGGAAATATAATCCAGGGGAATGTGATCGGCACCGATTACAGCGGCCAGAGCGCCATTGGCAATGGTTTGGCAGGCGTCTACATTTACAATGCACCGCAAAACCGGATCGGGGGGGATGATGCTTCACAAGGCAATCTGATTTCGGGCAATGTAGAACAGAATATCCAGATATTTGGCAAAGAGGCTGTGCAGAATACTATTTCTGGAAACACTATTGGCCCGAATATAGATGGAACGGCATCGCTCAGCGAAAATGCCGTGGGAGTTGGAGTTGTATTTGCCAGCCGAAACCGTATCGGCGGGCAAACCGGAATGCCCGGTTCCGCACCGGGCAACCTGATCAGCGGTAATGGCCTGGGGGGAGTGTTACTTGCAGGCATCAATCCCGAGGCTGTATCGCCTGATAACGGGGATGTTGAAGTCGGGATTGCATTGGAGAACCTGATTGCCGGCAACCTGATTGGAACGACCAGAGACGGAACATCAGCCCTGCCCAACCGCTCGGGAGTGGCAGCGATTTTTGATGCCCATAAAACGCAAATAGGAGGAGATCAGCCGGGATATGGCAATGTAATCTCCGGCAACGAATTCGGGGTCATCCTGGCCGATACCACCGGCGGACTGGCACCGCACGAGTCGGTCATAGCCGGCAACTTTATTGGGACCACCATAAGCGGGAATGAGCCATTGGGCAACGAGAACCCCGGTATAATGCTGACCACACTTTCATCATTCAATCTGGTAACGACGGGAATTGCGGGAGTCCGTATCGGGGGCACTGCCGCTGCTTCGCGCAATATTGTGGCTGCAAACCGAAAGAAGCAGATTGAGATTACTGGCCCTGCGAGTGCTGGAACTGTCGTTATGAATAATTACATCGGGGTGCTGGCAGACGGCAAGCCGGGTCAGGATCCCGAAGAGAGTGAGTACGGTATTTTTATCTTTTCACCCGAAGCCTTAATCGGTGTAGATTACGATGGAAATATCGCCCCAAATATCATCGGTGGTAATGAAAATGGTATTGGATTGTTGGGAAGTAGGAGTATTGTAATGCAAAATAAAATTGGGACCAATCCTGCAGGAACAGCGGCTGTTGCAAACAATACAGGGATCTGGGTTCTTGGCGATCATAATGTAATTTATGGCAATACCATATCCGGCAATACAAACTACGGGGTGCAAATCGGCCAGGAGCCGGACACCGATGCCTTTGATGGCAGGTTTTTCGACCCGGAGATGACCACGATACTTAGGAATAACATTGGAACAGACTCACAAGCCAAAAATGCCCTCGGAAATGGCCTGGGCCTGGAGGGCGCCGGTGTGATGTTTTGGCGCGGCAAGAGTCTTCATATGTATTTGAACGTATTGTCTGGCAACCATCACGGGGTGCATATCGCCAACAGCCATGAAGAGAGCGGCACCCGTATGGCGGCCAATTTTATTGGCGCGGGCGGGATGATACCCAATGAAATAGAGGATGTGCTTGCCCTGCCCGAGTTTGTTCCGATCCCGAACCAGGGCGACGGTGTGCATATCACCGATGGCCGTGTATATCTGACGGACAAACCGGAAAATGAACTGCTTGAGGAGATTGAGCTGGGCAACTTTATACAGAACAATATGGGAGCCGGGATACGGCGCACCGGCAGCAACATGTCGGCCGACCTGGAGATCAAAACAAACCTGTTCTTTGGCAATACCGGACTGGGCATTGACATTGGCCCGGAGGGGGTCGGGGCCGGGGGCGGCTATCCTGAATTCCCGGTTCTTCTGCCGCCGGTCTTTTCAAGGGAAGACAGGGCGCTGATTCGCGGCACATCGCCGGTAAGCGGAACGGTGCAGTTATTTTCCACGCCATTGTGCCATTCCAGCGGGCATGGCGAAGCGCGAACCTACTTCATGGACCTTGACCAGCAGGTATCAGGGGGCAGTGAGTTTTCCGTGGAAATAGCTAATCCGGAAAACCTGAAGATCGGTTTTTACGTAACGGCTCTGCTTACCAACGGCAAACGCACCAGTGAGTTCAGTAAATGCATGAGGGTTGCAGATGAAGATTTATATGTAGAAAAATTGATAGATCAATTAGCAGAGCAAGCACTTGAACTCGTAAATGGATTATCTGTTAGCATGGATACAGGTAATAATAAACTGGTTCAACAGAATTCTATTCAAAACGGTCCCATGTTGTATGCGGCATTTCATCCATACGAGCCGGATCATAGTTTTTTTGATGGCAATGATAACAGTAAAACACTAGTTGAAACCGGCTATTGGAGTTTGAGCACGAATAGTGATAATCAAGTTAGTTACAATGCATGTGTAGACCTGGATGAATTTGGATTTACCGGAGATCCTCATGAAAAAGTAATCTATCACAGACATGGAATTGGCAGCCCGTGGATTGCTCATGCCTCAACATATAATTCTGTTGATGGTACCATTTGTGCAACGGGCTTTACCTCATTTGGCGATTTAGCATTGGGCAGTGGTGAGGCTGAAATTGGTTTTATCCCCTTCATCACCACCTGGAAAACCGACAACCCAGGAGGATCTGAAGACAATCAAATCCGAATCCTGATGATTGGAAACGGGTATGAATTTACGGTTGATTGGGGTGATGGATCAGACCCGGTGGATTACTCTAACAGTCCGGGTGAAGATATCCAACATCAGATCGAGCACACCTATTCCGAACCTGGAACGTACACGGTGTCCATTTCCGGAGATTTTCCCCGTATTTACTTTGATGCTTTTGATCCTGAAAGCGATCATCACAAAATCATGGATGTTGTACAATGGGGTGATATCGCCTGGCAGTCCATGAAAAATGCGTTTTTTGGTGCTTCAAACCTGATCATTTCAGCAGAAGATGCCCCCGACCTGAGTGGTGTGGAAGATATGGGATGGATGTTCCGTTCAGCTACAAGTATGAATTCGCCCATTGGCCACTGGGATACGTCCAATATCACCCGAATGGACCGGGTATTCCGTGGGGCAACTTCGTTCAACCAGCCACTGGACGGATGGACAACCGATAAGGTAACCACCATGGCAGGCATGTTTTATGAAGCGAGGGCATTCAACCAGGATTTGAATCACTGGAACACCGAAGAGGTAACCGATATGAACCAGATGTTTCGTGATGCCGATGCGTTCAACGTTGATATTACAGGCTGGGATACAGGAAAGGTCGAGAATTTCAACCAGATGTTCAGGTACTCCGAAAAGTTCAACCAGCCTATTGGCGGCTGGGATACAGGCAGTGCCACCAATATGGGCGATATGTTCTTTGAAGCCGAAGTCTTTAACCAGGATATAAGTGAATGGAATATCAGTAATGTGACATCTCTTTCCAGGATGTTTAGCGGTGCAGTTTCATTTAACCAAAGCCTTGGCGGGTGGGATATTTCTCATATGACGGGGAATATGACAAACCTTCTCGACAACACGGCACTCAGTGTTGCAAACTTTGATGATACGCTGATCAAATGGGCGGAACTGGATGTACAAAACGGTGTAACGTTTGGAGCAGCCGGCCTTCAGTACTGCAACGGTGCAGATGCCCACGCTAAACTGGTCGGGGAAAAAAACTGGACCATTACCGATGCAGGCATCTCTGAAACCTGCGGCGATGCTCCCGAGGGCGAAGACCAGCGGGTTCTTGCCCTGAACAATGCCATGTACACGTTCAGCGGATCGGATTTCGGTTTGAGTGCAGGCCAATCCGTTAAAATTGTGAGCCTGCCAACCAGGCGGGATCTCAACCACGATGTAAATGACGAGATTACGTTTGCGGACCTGAACAGCGGAGATCTCACCTACGATTCAGAATCCGATCAGTATGGCTACGGCTATGATTTATTCGAGTTCTCCATTCTCGACAGCCAGGGCACGGAAAGTGAGGAGAGCTACACAATGACCATCGACCTGGCCGCCACCTTTGTAACACTCACCGGGCAGGAAGGATGGCGGTTTATATCTCCGCCAACCGAAGGTGAAACGGTTGGGTCTTTGTTTTCATCCGTATGGACGCAGGGTTTTCCCGGTTCAAACAACCCAAATGCCGATTTCGTTAATGTATTTCAAATAAAAAACTTTTTTGGATATGAGTGGGCGCCTGTGGTAAACAGTTCTGCAATGGTTCCTCCGGATATAGGTACGATTGTCTATGTGTATGAGGAAGACAACACATCAGAGACTTTCCCAAAAATAATTTCCAGCAGCAATCAGAACTACTTCGAATACGAAACAGGTGGAGATTGGCAACAATTATTTGTTGATGCATCTCAGAATGAAGAAGATGTAACCTATTTTCTGTTGGGCAATTTCACACCATTTGCCCAGGATTTCTGTGAATTCACCCGCGCAAGAGTGGCTGATAATATTACCATGTGGGATCCGAACATAAATGCAGGAGCATATACCACGCTTAGTTGCTCGGAAGGCCCGGTGGCCATATCTCCCTTCCAGGCATTCTGGATAAGGGTGCAAGAAGACAATCCTGAGCTTGGTTTTGACAAAAACTCTCTGCTTGGTGAACCGGTTACAGGTTACTTTAAGCAGGCAGAACTCGCTATAGATCCGTTCATCGTTAGCCTGGATGTTACCGGAGGCTCGCTTGGGTATACCGACCGTGTGCGAGTCCTGTTCAGCGAGGAAGCTACTGATGGACTTGACCTGAGTGATGCGCCCAAACTGGCTGCCTCGCAACTGACCAGCAGTTGGCTTTCACTCTATGCCCGGGATCATGAACAGGAAGCCTACGCCGTGCGTGCCCTTCCGATACCGGATCGCCAGCAGGTGAGCATACCGATAGGCATTGAAACCACCGAAGCCGGCAGCTATACCTTCACCTGGAATCTGCCCGGCAGCCATCACTACTCAGGCAGCTACTATCTTATGGATCATGTGAATGGCACGCTCACTGAGCTGATTGATGGTCATAGTTATCAGTTTGAAATAGAAGAATCGATGGCGGTTAAGGCCCCGAATTCCTCCCTTATTAGAAATGAATCCAAAAACTACCCACTAAAAAGGGTGGAAGGAAGCGTGTTAGGTCCCGGGCCATTGCACGCCGCTGCTCAAGGTACGCTGGCAGACGAAACTCCACGATTTGAGCTGATTCTTTCTGCAGAACCACTTGTTGAACCGGAAGATCTGCCAACGAGAGTAAGACTGGCACAGAACTACCCGAATCCGTTCAACCCAAGCACTATCATTAGTTACGAGCTGCCAGAGGCTTTACAGGTCCGGCTCGATGTTTATGATATTACAGGCAGGCATGTAGTTAACCTGGTGAATTCACAAATGGCTGCAGGTCGCCACCAGGTAACATTTAATGCAATGAACCTCTCGAGCGGGGTGTACCTGTATCGCCTGCAGGCAGGTTCGATTACACAAATAAAAAAACTGATGGTTTTGAAATAGGCTGCTCAGGTCAAGTACTTATCTTTATAATCAAAGCCTGAAGAGGCTAATTATTTTAATGCGACCAAAAACCCGCTCCAATAAAAGAGCGGGTTTTTTACGGAATAAGCCCGAGTTATCAGCAACATCATACCTCCTGTGATGCTTCACCCCGGCTTGAGAAAAATAAAATGTTCGGTTGAGCTCTTTTCATACAAAAAGTTGCATGAAGAGGTAGAGAACAATAGAAGCACTTCATTATAAATCAATCTCAACCAAACAGTTGGAACCATGAAAAAAGATAAAAACACTGTAAAGAACTTTGTGATAAAGCACCTTTCGGGCAGCAAAGCCAATCAGCATGAAACGTTCAATTTTGGCAAACACAAAGAGTTAACCTTTGGACGTGAAGAATCAAACAATGTCAGTTTTGATCCTGAAAAAGATTCAATGGTAAGCAGGGAACACGCAAAAATTACCAAAGGCGACAAACCGCTTGAATTTTACATTGAAGACCTGGGCAGCCTGAACGGCCTTTATCTGAATGATGAAAAGGTTGACGGGCGGAGAAAAATATCAACCGGCGATAAGGTAAAACTTGGCTTGAAAGGACCGGAGTTTGTATTTGACCTTGACCCACGGCCGGCCGGCGCTGCAGCCACAAGGCTGATGAACGTTGCCGCATCCAAGCCAACTGTTGAATTGGATGCAGCTTCGAAGAGTGATGCCGATGATGATGATGAATTCGGCAAAGAAAAAGAAGAAACCGGCAAAAAAGAAACGATTGGCAAGCAAACGTTTGAACGGGCTATTTCATCCGAAAGAAAACGTTCTTCAAGAACGATGTTTGCAGCCGCCGCCGCGGTACTCATAATTCTGACGACAGTTGGTTTCACATTCAAGGATACACTTTTCAAGCAGGAAACCACGATTATAGAACGTACCGAAGTTCAAGAGCGTGAAATCATTAGAGAAACAGAAGCTTTTGAACCCGCGAGAATTATCAGAGAGAATAATAATACCGTTGTACTCATTGAGGTAGGTTACAAACTGATTCATACACCGACCGGCGATGATGTGTACCATGAGTATATGCTCATTGAAGATCCCAACACCGGGCAGGAGCGTGTTGTAGCTCTTTACATGGAAAATGCAAGCGGCCAGATTGAACCCGTACTTGGCTTGAACAGGTATGTGAACCGAGGCGAACCCATTGCAGGCGGAGGCCGTGGAACGGGATTTATTGTAGATGAAACCGGTTTCATTCTCACAAACAGACATGTTGTCGCGAACTGGCACACGGCCTATACGTTTCCTGAGAGTGCGAGCAATGGTAAGATGATCCGGTTTATTGACGGTGAATGGGTACTCGCTGAAGATGTGCCAAATCCCCCAGATATGTGGGTTCCCGCAAACAGTGAGATGCTCGGAAGAAGGGCTTTGACCGGCAAAGTGCTCGAAGGGCAGAATATTTTCCTGGATGTAACCTTTTCAGGAAATGAATTGAGAACCCCGGCCAATGTGGTACGCACAAGCAATACACATGATGTAGCCATGATTAAAATCAACCTTCCGGGAGGTATGGATCATGTAGAGCTCAGAGATGCCACACGGACTCTTGAGCCCGGGCAGCGTGTGCTGATAATGGGATATCCCGGATCTTCACCGGAAGTAGTGGTTGGCCGGGCGTCAGGAGATTTGTTCAATCGTTCCACACAATTGTTTACCGTACCCAGTCCAACGTCGACCGAAGGAATGATCGGACAGATAATCACGGCTACAAACCGGTCTCAGGATGACTTTATTCAGGGATATTTCAGCATGATCGGAGAGTATTACCAAATTACGGGTGCGAACCCCGGCGAAGGAAACAGCGGCGGGCCGGTGTTCGATAAAGATGGAAAGGTGATTGGCATCTATACGCTTGGCGACTATCAAGGAGCGACAAGCTATGCAGTTCCCATAAAATTTGGCATGGATCTCATGAATCCGAATCGCCGCACTCTGGTAAACTAAAAGCAAAATTAATCCATCACAAAGCCTAAAGATCAAAACCCATGTTCTGGAAAAAATCATCAAACGGAAAAGACAACTCGAACCAGGTACCGAGAGATTACCGTGCAGTAGCAGTAACCGATACAGGAGGTTCAAGGTCAAATAATGAAGATGCCGTCAGGTTTATCCGGCCCACTGATGAGAAAACACGCCGGAACATGGGTTTTCTTGCAATTGTAGCTGATGGTATGGGGGGACATGCTTCGGGTGAAGTGGCTTCCTCAATTGCTGTCGAAACCATCGCAGAAGTCTATTACAATAGCTCCCAAAAGCCGTTAAAAGCACTTCGGCTGGCCGGAGAAAAGGCTAATGAGGAGATTTGGCAAATAGCATCGCGGGATAAAAAGCTTCGGGGAATGGGTACCACCTGCACGGCCGCAGCAATTATTGAGGACAAGATTTATATCCTTCATATAGGAGACAGCCGTGCCTACCTCTACAAGAACGGAGAAATTGTTCAGCTCTCAGAAGACCATACATATGTTCAGCAGCTGCTTAGTTCAGGTGAAATAACTCCGTTCGAAGCGTTGAACCATCCTGAGGGAAACGTTCTGCTAAAGTCGCTTGGAACGGCCAAAAAAAGATCGTGTGATCTGTTTCTCTCAAAATACCGATTCGAAGAGGGCAGCAAACTGCTGCTGTGCAGCGACGGGCTGTACGAATATTTTTCAACCAGAGAATTGGCAGAATTTCTAAGCGAAGATGATCTGGGACAGATTTCACAAAAATTATCAGCATCCGTTCACGAACAGGGCGCTCACGATAACTTCACTTTTCTGCTGGTGGAAGCCCGCAATCAGGAACAGTGGGAGAACCTGCCAACCAGGGCAACAACTGTAGAATTATGATAGGCCGAAAACTAAAAAACTACCAGATCGAAGAACTTCTTGGCGAAGGCGGTATGGGTGTGGTTTATCGCGCGCGCGACCTGAACCTTGATCGGATGGTTGCCATAAAAATGCTTCATCCCGAAATGCTTCATCAGCCCGATTTGCTGAAACGTTTCAGGAACGAAGCACACGTAACTGCAAGGCTCGCTCACCCGAACATCGCTACTCTTTTTAATTTCTTCAGCGAGGAGAATCTCCACTGCCTGGTTATGGAGTATGTGAACGGGAGAACTCTTGAACAGATATTGGAAACCCATAAACAGCTGCCTGAAAAGGAATGTGTAAAGATATTGATCCAGCTTTTGGAGGGTCTTGGAGAAGCGCATCACAATGGAATTCTCCACCGTGATATCAAACCCGGTAACATAATGATAAACCGGTCGGGGTATGTTAAACTGATGGATTTTGGTGTGGCGCGCTTCGAAAATAGTGCACGAATCACACGCATGAACAGGGTGATTGGCACATTGGAGTATATGGCTCCGGAGCTTTTAACTGGCAGCAAGCCATCCGTTGCGGCTGATATCTACTCGGTTGGCATTGTGGCATATGAAATGTATTCCGGCAGGCTTCCTTTTGAGGCAGAGGCCGACACCGACATTATTGAACTGATATTAAAGGGAAAAATTTCTTTTGCTGCCCGTGCCGCCAGCGCTGTTGGCAGAAACAGCAAGCTGGAGAGTGTAATCTCTCGGATGATGCACAAAAGCCAAAACCGCAGGTTTAAATCAGCCGGGGAAGCAATAGCAGAACTTGAAAAACTAACGCACGCAGGAAGAGTATCAACAGCGCTGTTATCCAAACAAAAGTTGATTTCTGATCCAGGCCCAAGAGCTTCTAAATCTTTTATGCCAACCGGCTTTAACCTGGATGAGTATGCTGATGGCGTTAAATCACTGTATCAGACCTATAGCTCAAACGTTTCAGAATTTTTAAAAACCGCTGAAGGTAAAATCATTGGTGGTGCAGTAGCAATTGCTGCTGTCATTTTACTTCTTGCCGGGTTGTTTTCAGGTTCACAAGAAAGATCAGCCTCGGAACAAACAGCTGAAACCCGGCCCGCTGAAACGGCTTTACTGGAAGCGGTAAATCAAAACAGAACCGATGGCATTATTGCGCCTGATCGTCCTTCGGTAGATGAAAATGCACTGCAAACTCCATCGTCCCGCAATCAGGCCTCCACTGAGGAAGACCATTCAGCACCACCTCCGGTTGTGGTAAACCCAGGCCGAGATAATCGGTCATCTATCACTCAGCCCGAACGCCGGGAATCGACCGTTGAGTCACGTGCAGGCAGCGGCAGTGGTCAGAGCACGGTGTCACAGGCACCGGCAGATCGAGGTCAAACCGAAAGTAAAAAGGAAAAAGAGGAGATTGCCGAAGAAAGTGTCAATCGTCAGGATACGATTGAAAGAGTTGAAGAAGAAGTGGCAGAGACATTTACCACGGAAGACACAATCGAAGAGCGAATCCCTACCCGCACAATTGAGGTAAATGCAGCCAATGCAATTGTGAGTGCGCAATTTGCTGATAACATATCGACCAGAACCCACAGCACGGGAGATTCTTTCTACCTGATTACCACAGGTGATGTTTACTCAGATGGAATCAAGATCATTGATGCGGGTGCGAGGGTGCGCGGCAAGGTGCAAAATGCCACAGCGGGCGACGGTACCCGGCGCGGCAGGGCATTTCTCGCGGTTACGTTCGAGGAGGTGCAGGCCATTGACGGCAGCTGGCTCCCAATAAACTATCCGGAATACAGCGACAGGGGCGGTGATGTAGTCACCTTTGCGAGGGGCACAACATTGAACCGCCTTCGGATAGCATCGGGTATCGTCACGCTTGAATTTGAATAGAAACAAGTAAATCAAAAACGGAATACTCTCATGAAAAAATCAATAATTAACTTTCTTTCGGTATGTGCAGCGGCAGCGGTGGTTTTGACTGCAACAAATGAAGTTCGGGCTCAGGACATTCAATCGGATGTAAGCGGGTTCCATGTCAATTTGAATCTTCACTACGGGCAGTGGAATACGTCGAGTCAGTTTTTGGAGGGTATTCGAGATTACGACCCGAACGGCATTGGAGTACAATTGGCCGGAGGATACGGGTTTAACCAGCGATTGGAGGCTTTTCTACACTTCTCTTACTATGATTTCAACATGAGTGGTGATTGGGACACGTACACGCACATCGAAACAGGCATAGGATTCCGGTATAATTTTGGAGCTACACTCAGCAAAATCAGGCCCTTTCTTGATGCTCAGATTAATTTGAGCAGTTTCGAAATGGACCGGATATTTTTTCAGCATGCCGGCGGGCAAATGGTTGAAGGTAAACTTGAAATGGAGGGACTGACAATGGCTGTAGGTGGTGGTGCACGATATTTCTTCAGACCCTGGCTGGCAGGTACACTGCATGTGAGATACCACTATGGCTCTAATTATGATATGTTTTTTGAAGGGTTAGAGATGAACCTTCCGGATCAGGATGTGAGTCAGATAGATGTTGGGATTGGAGCGGCCTGGTTCTTTGGGAAGAGATTCTGAAGCCCCAATCAAGAATCCGCTCATCAACTGCATGATGGAAGCCAGCAACTCCGGTAAAAAAAGTTAAGGCCTAATGTCCCTCTGAAATCATCAGAGAGAGGGGGGGAAGTCCAAAGCAGTAAAAGCTAAACCATGTAAGATTCATCTCAACATAAGTTCATGAATGAATCGTGCATAGTGGTTCCAATCAATAAATCAAAATCAGAAATGTTATGAAAACTGATATTTACACCATAATAAAACGTCATACTCTTCCGGTGATGGTAACTGCTCCTCTATTTTTGTTATCTCTTTACATGATTGCAATGGTGATGGGTAATAGATCATTCGATGATGATTATCGGGTATGCTGCGCAATACCACCTACATACCTCGAAACGATTGGAATATCGGAGGAGAGCTTTCCTGAAATAGAAGGCTTTGAAACCGTTGAAATTCTGGATAAAAAAAGCAGTGAAAGGCTTATAAGAATCACTATACCGGTACACTGGCAATTGGATGCCGGGGCAGTCCTGGATAAAGAAACCGGCCTGTTTGAAACCTATCATTTGGGATTAACCGGGCCTGAAGGCCAGGTTTTACGCAGAAAAAATACCATCTATTATTCTCCGGATAGCGGCGGAAACTTTGATGAGATCTGGAAAGGGCTCATTTTCGAAGAAGCCGGTCAAATAATGAGCGGGATTGAGATAGATACACTTCATTTTAGCAAAAAACAACGCAATGAAAGTCGTTTAAATACTTGGTGGTCTTCGATCGGTATTGAATATGAACCATTGCAGGTTGCTTTTCATGGTGCTGTAAACAAACAAAAATGGAGCGGCTGGGCTTATATTGTGCATGGAACCTACATAAATATAGAAGATGTCGGGATGGTTGAGTTTCGAATTATATATGGCCCGGAAGAAATGCATGAACAACTGGATATGCTGGATACATATTTATCTCAGAAATATTTTGAATATAAACGTATGCCATACAGAAAGTTTGCTCATTTAAACACCATGATACACGACTTATACATTGAAATGTTCAAATAACGGGACGATGAGAGCCTGTTATATCCAGTGTAATGCGAAATGCAGTTCTGCTGACAGATCAATGAGAACATAAACAAAGAGGAAATAACAAATGAAAACAGCAGCGCATTTTCTTCAGAACAAACAAGCAGCTGTGGTGATAAGTGTCGCTTTGTCGTTCGTTATCGCGGTAACAGGTTACAATCAGAACGTTCATTTTTCAGATTCTCATCTTTACAAGCCATACGAGGCATCCGCTAATTTTGAACAGTTTGAATTTGAAACAGTGCAATTATGGGACAGATCACTCGGTATGGCGCTTGGAACCATGATGATTCCCAAAGGCTGGATCTTTGAACAGGATATTGCCCTGAAT
>PWWL01000102.1 GCA_003561515.1 Balneolaceae bacterium | reverse complement strand
GGCATCGCAAAAGTGAAGGCGATTACCCTCGAAGCGGTATTCGAACTAACCCGGCGGGTTCAGATGGCTTCGCTGGGCGATCGAATCCTGGTTACCTGCCCCGACGACGCCGCAGCGCTTTTCCGTCCGCGACTGCGCGATCTGCACCATGAAGAATTTCATATGGCATTTTTGAATAATTCGAAGGAGGTCACGGGATTGAAGAAGGTCAGTTCCGGGGGCAGCACGTCCACCATTGTGGATGTGGCAGAAATTATCCGACTGGCCGTGATTAATCATGCAGGGGCAATAATCCTGGCACATAACCACCCATCGGGATATGCAAAAGAATCGGCTGCCGATATCAATTTAACGCGAAGGGTATCGGAAGCGGCAAAGCTGATGGGAATCTCGCTGGATGATCATATTATAATTGCTGGGGATCAGTATATCAGTATGAGAAATAAAAATCTCATTCGTTAATTCTGGCACTTTGATATTTGTGTAATTAGGCTCAACCCTTATATTATTTTCAGGGCTAAACAAAAAAAGTACGTTGCATGGATTATTCTGCGCTGGTGAAAGCTGTTCAGAACGGGGATAATGTTACCGCCAACCGGCTGTGTTCGGAGGCATTTCCCATTCTCAGGCGTTATCTTATCGCTACACTGAATGCCACTCCTGAAGATGCCGAGGATGCGGTACAGCGTATGTTTGAATACGTAATTCCAAAAATTCGACGGTCAGAGTTTGCTAATCCCGGCGGACTCCTTTCATATATGCTCACCGCGGCAAAGCATGCCTATCTTAAGGATGTTCGCGATTTTGATGTTGGCGATCTGGATGAACTAAACGAAGAACCAGAGGTGGAGGCATCGCAAGTTTGGAATCTGATTAACCAGGAGCGCCTTACTATTTTAGAGATCTGTATAGAAACACTTAAAGGGCATTACCGCACAATGGTCGATTTTATTTTCGATCATCCCTCGGCAACTACCTTAGATATTGCCGAACATTTTGACATTTCCGAAAACAATGCGTGGATTCGCAAGCATAGGGTAATCAGGCAGTTGAGTGATTGTGCTGAAAAATATTCGTAAAAAAGTGAAAAAATTTTGTAAGGGAAACGCAAAATCTGGTTCATACTAGAACAAGGTACATCATCAGCAGAGCCTGAACATCAGGCCAACGCCCCCATGCAATAATAAGGAGACATGACAAATTCAGAGATATTAAAGCGGATAGACCGGTATATCAACGGTGAGCTGAGCCGAAGTGAGACAGATGAACTATGGGTTCTTTTTCTCCAAAATCCTGAGTATTACAAATGGTTCGAGACGGAATTACATCTTCGGAAACTAGCCGCCGACAGAAATGCGAAAGAAAGCAATCAAAATGCGGGCAGTGCCGATTCTTTTAATGATCGCAAAAAATTCAGGCCGTGGTATTTTGCAGCTGCTGCCCTGCTGGCAGCAAGTTTTGCATTGAGCCTTTTTCTGTTACAGGACAGAAGTTCTTTGTATAGTCTTGCAATCGAAAAAATCGACTATTCTGAGCTCTCAGGTTCCGACATCTACAGGTCGGATGAGGCCGCCACGGCCGATATTGACGTGCTTATCAATCAGGGGCTTGCTTATGCCTACAATAGTGAAGAGAGCCGTGCACTCGATCATTTCTTACAGCTACTCGATCAAAATCCTGATTCCCTGCAAACAGCCAGAATTCAAATGAATCTTGGAATACTTAACTACAATTTGCGGTCATTCGATGAAGCTGCTCTCATGTTCAGGCAGGCAGCCAACAGCGAAGAAGTGTCGCTTTTCTTCAGCGAAAAAGCATGGTGGTTTTTAGGCAATGCTTATCTGAATCTGAGAGATTTTGAAAATGCGATGCAGGCAATAAAAAGAGTGACAGAGCTGGATGGCCGATACCAGCGCGAGGCTGAAGAGCTGCTTCGTGCTATCGATGAAATGTAATTCCTTCCTGATTTCTGCACCTAAGCTCCTGGAGAAGACACAGGCATGTGAATTGGCAGAGAGCTGGGAATAGGACTATCAGCCGATTTCACGTGATCCATCAGCGTTCGATGGATAGAAATCTGGTTCTCGTTCTTTTTGCGTTTCACTCTTGTGTACTTGCCTTTCGAGTTCATTAACCATCTCTGAGAATTGTCCCTCAGAATAGTGTTAAGGACAAATTGGAGATATTTTTTCAGCGCTGGATGTTCAATGGGAACCAAAGCTTCCACTCTTGCATCCAGATTTCGATGCATCCAGTCGGCCGAGCCGATGAAGTAAAGATCATTGCCGCCATTGTGAAAATAATAGCAGCGGGAGTGCTCCAGAAAACGGCCAATGATAGCATGCACCTTGATATTGTCGCTCAGTCCCTTCTTTCTGGGAATGAGTCGGCACACGCTTCTCACAATGAGATCAATCTTTACGCCGGCAGCAGATGCCTCATACAGTTTTTGGATAATCAAAGGGTCTTCAAGATTGTTCATTTTGGCGATGATTCGTGCCTTTTCTCCCTTTTTTGCAGCTGATATTTCCGAATCAATGAGCTCGCTTATACTTCGCCGCATATGACGCGGGGCAACTAACATTTTATTATACGTCTGCGATGGTGCGTATCCTGTAAGAAGATTGAAAATGTCGCTGATATCGGAAGCAATGTCATTTCTGCACGTAAAATATCCAAGATCTTCGTAGAGCTGTGCTGTATCGGGATGATAGTTACCCGTGCCAATATGAACATAGCGGCGCAGGCCGTCTTGTTCCTCCCGAACCACGATTGTGAGCTTTGTGTGAATTTTAAACCCGGGCATTCCATAGGAGACATGGACGCCTGACTTTTCCAGCTTATGAGCCCAGGAAATATTTCTCTCCTCGTCGAAACGCGCTTTGAGTTCCACCAGTACAGCTACCTGCTTGTCCTCTTCTGCTGCCTTTATTAGTGCATGCATTACCTGTGAATCGGAAGAGGTTCTGTATAGTGTTTGTTTGATGGCAAGAACCTTTGGGTCTCGTGCTGCTTCTTCTACAAAACGCTGTGTCGACGATTCAAAACTGTGATACGGATGATGAACAAGAAAATCTCCTTTGTTCATTACCTGAAAAACGTTTGGTTTTTCCTGCTCAATCTCATGCCGGAAAACGGGGTGCAGTGCGGGAGTCCAGGGGGCAAACTTCAGATGCGAAAAACCTTCTACAGAACAAAGTTGAGTTGCATCGGCCAGCCCGAGCGGTCCATCCATTTCATACGTGTCGGATTTACTGACACCAAGCTGTCTGAAAAGGTAATCTTTTACATCTTTTGGAGTTTTCTCGTCAATTTCGAGACGAACAATTTTTGCAAATCGCCGTTCACGGAGCTCTTCTTCGATGAGTTCGAGCAGGTCGTCGGCTTCTTCTTCATTACGCTCTATGTCTGCGTTTCGGGTAACCCTGAATATGTGTGCACTCAGTATTTTCATACCCGGGAAGAAGCTGTGGATTTTATTTTTGATCAAATCACTGATCGAGAGCAGGGACAGCTGTTCGCCGCTTCGTTCAATTTCTATCCACCTTGGACGATTAGCCGGAATTTTTATTCTTGCAAAATGCTCTTCTCCGGTGTCGGGATGCTCCAATTTTACTGCCAATGACCGGCTCTTGTTTGAGATGAACGGAAAGGGATGTGCTTCATCAACGGCCAAAGGTGTGATGATGGGATAAAGCTGACTTTCAAAATAATGGTCGGCTTTCTCTTTGAGTTCATCAGAAAGTTCATGGTACTCTCTGATAAAAATCCCTTCTTTTCTGAGTTGTGGCAGTAGATCGTTGAAATAGCAGTTTCTGTACGATTTTATCATTTTCCGCACACTACTTCGAATTTTCTTCAACTGCTCTTCCGGAGTGTGACCGTCAATAGACAACGCTGTAACGCCGGCATGCAGCTGACGTTTGAGTCCGCCAACGCGCTTCTGAAAAAATTCGTCCAGATTTGAGCAGACAATGCCGATAAACTTCACCCTTTCGAGCAGAGGAACGCTCTCATTTTCAGCTTCAGCAAGAACACGCCAGTTGAAGTTAAGCCAGCTCAACTCGTAATTTAAAAAATAGTCTTTGCCGAAAATTTGCAGCTCACTCGGGCGTGTATCTATTTCCATGCCTTTCTTTTTCAGCACTTCGTTCTTCTTGTAGTTGGCGGTTTTGTTACCTTTAGCATTGTCCCTGTTCAACAGGGGGTCGAACGGCAGTTTATCAGGTGAAAGCGATGACCCGGGCATTAGGTTTACCTCTGTATCTGTTTCGGATTGAAGTATAGATGTTTTAGTATTACCATAGTAAAAATAAATAAGGAATAAGATTGTTTTGCAAAATCCGCTATTAAATCCAGAAGAAAAAGATCACGCCCTTGAAGAAAACCTAAGGCCGTCGTCTCTGCAGGAGTTTGTAGGCCAGCAGAAAGTGATTCAGAACCTCAGCGTGTTTATCAGGGCGGCAAAGCAGCGGGGCGAAGCGCTCGACCACGTGATTCTTTCGGGTCCGCCCGGCCTTGGGAAAACCACGCTTGCCTACATCATTGCCAGGGAGATGGGAGTTCAGATTAAACCCACTACCGGACCGGTGCTCGAGAAACCGGGTGATCTGGCCGGTCTCCTCACCAACCTTGAAGAGGGAGATGTCCTTTTCATTGATGAAATACACAGGTTAAATCCCGTAGTGGAGGAGTATCTCTATTCGGCAATGGAAGATTACAAACTCGATATTGTGATCGACTCCGGGCCGAATGCACGAAGTGTGCAGATCGACCTGAACCGGTTTACGCTCGTTGGGGCCACTACCCGTAAGGGCCTTCTCACGGCACCGCTGCGGGCTCGCTTTGGCATTGATATGCGGCTCGACTATTACGATACAGAGCTTCTGCAGCGCATTGCCCTGCGAACGGCGCACATCCTCAATTTTGGAATAACTGAAACCGGCGCTCACGAAATTGCCCGCCGCAGCCGCGGAACGCCGCGTATTGTAAACAAACTGCTCAGGCGCACCCGCGATTTTGCAATGGTTGATGGCCTCGATACCATCACCGATGCCATAGCCGATAAAGCTCTGAACGCGCTGGATGTAGACACCAACGGGCTCGATGAGATGGATGTCAGAATTCTGAAGGCAATCATTGAAAATTACAGCGGGGGTCCGGTGGGCCTGGGAACACTGGCCGTTGCGGTGGGCGAAGATAAGGGCACCATCGAGGAAGTGTATGAGCCGTTTCTGATAAAGGAGGGCTTTATTCAGCGTACACCAAAAGGGAGAGTGGCAGCATCGAAAGCCTATCAGTACCTGGGCGTTAAAAAGTCGGGAGGCGAGAACGATCTTTTCGGGTAAATGATCGCGAATCCGCCACCTTACTGTCTGATTGCAATTCAGAATTTTTGTACCTTAACCCCCTTTAGAAAACTGTTTCTTTGACCTGTAGATTTTAACACATTGATGAAAAGACTATTTACTTCCGAGTCGGTTTCCGAGGGGCATCCCGATAAAGTTTCAGACCAGATTTCAGACGCCATTCTTGATGAAATGCTCAAAGGTGATGCGAACTCAAGAGTTGCTGTAGAAACCCTCGTAACAACCGGGCTGGCTATCGTATCGGGCGAGGTGACAACCGAATCGTACGTCGACGTTCAGGAAGTGGTGAGAGACGTGATCCGGGACATCGGCTATACAAAGGCCAGCTACCGGTTTGATGCCGATTCGTGCGGTGTACTTTCAACGATTCACCAGCAAAGCCCCGACATTGCCATTGGTGTGGATGAGGGCGACGAAAAAAAACAGGGAGCAGGCGACCAGGGAATGATGTTTGGTTATGCATCAACCGAAACGGATGCATACATGCCGATGACGCTTCAGTATTCGCACGATCTGCTCCGAAAGCTTGCGCATATCCGAAAAGAAACAGCGCTGATGCCGTACCTCGGCCCCGATAGTAAAAGCCAGGTTACCGTGGAGTACGACGAGCAGAATAAGCCGGTCCGTATAGATACGATTGTGATATCCACTCAACACGACGAGGGCGTGGAACAGTCACAGATCCGACAGGATATCAAAAAGCACCTTATTGCAAATGTTATTCCTGAAGAGCTTATGGACTCGAATACCATATTGCACGTGAATCCGACCGGAAAGTTCGTTATTGGCGGACCTCACAGCGATACGGGCTTGACCGGGCGTAAAATTATCGTGGATACCTATGGCGGCCGCGGTGCTCACGGAGGCGGAGCTTTTTCCGGAAAAGACTCCTCCAAGGTAGACCGGAGCGCAGCCTACGCCACTCGTCATATCGCAAAAAATATTGTGGCAGCCGAACTGGCTGAGGAGTGCCTTGTGCAGGTGGCTTATGCCATTGGGGTAGCCGACCCGGTATCCATCAACGTGAACACCTATCGTACGGGTAAGGTAGACGATGTAAAGTTAGCGGCAGCTATCGCAAAAACATTTGATCTCACTCCATCAGGAATTATTTCACGTCTTGATCTTAAAAAGCCCGGTTTCCGAAAAACGGCTGCCTACGGACACTTCGGCCGCAATGAGTTCACCTGGGAAAAGCTCGATTACGTAGACAAGATCGCAGACGCAGTAAAGTAGTGCACATTGCTGAAAAGTAATTGACAACTTCATTTAGAGGACCTGTCAGAGTCCACGTTTGTTGTGGTTCTGACAGAGCCCGGATCATTTGACATAAGGTAGCAGACAGTAGTATCAATAGTATGCACTTCTCGAAATAGAATTTTCAGGGTACAAGGTGCAGGTTACAGGGTATCCCGAAGAGATGGGATTGCCAAAAGCACGCAGTGGGTGAAACTATGGCTTCGCCAGAAGTCACCTGATTAGAGTCCGGATCGATTTACAGCAGGCAATTTAAAAATTAACATTTGATCCCAATGACCCGGGAGTAGATTTTTCCCTGCTCCCTGCTCCCTGCTCCCTGCTCCCTGCTCCCTGCTCCCTGCTCCCTGCT
>PWWL01000384.1 GCA_003561515.1 Balneolaceae bacterium | reverse complement strand
GGTAGCTATGTGCGCATGTGATAAGCCGCTGAATGCATCTAAGCGCGAAGCACACTCCAAGATAAGTATTCCCCAAAGAGTCCAGGAAGACGACCTGGTTGATAGGCGGCAGGTGTACGCACAGCAATGTGTTTAGCCGAGCCGTACTAATAACTCTTGAGTCTTTACCTGCATGGTTTGCACCAGGATTGGGCAAACCGGCAAACAGACAAGCCCGATTTACCCCCGATCAACCCAAGGGTTGTTCCAACACAGAATTTACTACACACACTACTTCAACAAGATAGTCAACGATCTTGATGAGGTGATTATAGCGCGGAGGTTCCACCCGTTCCCATTCCGAACACGGCCGTTAAGCTCCGCAGCGCCGATGGTACTGCAATCGCGGTAGAGTAGGTCGTTGCCTCATCACTTATTTTCCAAAGCCTCCCTTCCGCCAATCGGCGGATCGGAGGCTTTTTTTATGACCCTGCGACAGGCTCAAAGGGCACATGCAGGGAAGCTCATTGTTGGGAAACGTGTTTTTTGAATAAATCCATCGTTGCATTGCGATCCGCCCCCTGGCGGATACGCTCCGCAGCGCCGATGGTACTTCCGCCGGCTGGCGGAGTGTAGAGTAGGTCGTCGCCTCATCACTTACATTCAAAAGCCTCCCTTCGCTCTGCGAGGTGGAGGCTTTTTTTGTGGAATTTATTCGTGATCCAACAATTCGTTAAGATTGGTTTTAAACACTCGTACCGCCGGGGAAGCATTCATATAATAATAATCGGATGTATAAAGATTGTTTTCTTCATCTAAGAAATGCGGAACTATAGAAATCACATCATTTTTAATAAAATTAATAAGAAAATTAACTAAGGAAATATTAGCTAAAAGTTTTCCACATGCTGAATAAACGGTTAAATAAGGGATCATATCTTTATCTTGATGTAACACATAGAAGTGGAGAAGAAATCTGCTGTTTCCAACTAGTCCAATATTTGTACCTTTAACCCTGTAAAGATACCGGCCATGTTGGCCGGAAGTAGTGCCAAAACCAGCCATACCACTGTTAAAATATTTTTCGCTATCCAATATATCATGCAGAGTGTAAAAGTCATTAATATGAGCACCAATTTGACGCTCTGACAAATCATGATCATCCAAAGAAAAAATTGTTCCGGTATAGATTTTTGGAACTACAGCAATATGGTTCACTCCATATCTGGTAGCCAAATAACGAGGCTGTAGAGAAACCTGTATTTCAAATGGTTTTGATGAATCAAAAAAATGCTCAAACAAATCAAGATGACTGCTTTCTTTGGCTTCAAAGGACTGATCATATAAATGCAGATAATGTCCATTCAGATGTGCATTCATATAATCTCTGTATGCAAGGAGAAAATCATTCTGGCGGTCTCTGTAAAAAGCGAATTGAAGAGTACCAAGAGTTTGCCCTTGAAGCATATGTGCATGAGTATAATTACCATCATGATCAAAAAATGAAATACGTTCCTGCATGCGGTCAAGAACAATTATAGACTCATCATTACCGATTTCTATTGAAGTGACCACCCTGAAGTCTCCGGGGCCGCGGCCTCTTTGTCCAATTTTTTTAACAAAGATTCCATTTTGATTGAATACCCGGATAGAGGGTTCACTGGCATCAGCAACAAGAATGCGCCCATCGGGTAGAGGGCGAATGGTTCTTATACCACTGAATAGATATTCCAAAGAATCATGATCAGCTTCACCTATAACAAGATTCTCCCTGAAATCAAGCACAAATTCTTGTGCAAATAAATCGTGTTGTTGTAGTAAAAGGGAAAATAAAAAAGATAAAAAAATTGATATTTTCATGCTTTAGGTATGTTAAAGTAAAAGGTAAAGGGCAGATAAATTCATAACTGCCCTTTAAAATGTTAGATTTAACCTGCCTCACCAGGATCGGTACCACCGCACTCACTGGAGCCATGTACAACACAATTGTCTGGTGGTGTACTTCCAGGAAAGTAATCACATGCTGTCCATCCATAAGCCTGACCACCATCCCTACAGGCACTAATTGAGCCACAATGATGACAATTTCCGCTTACCAATAATGACTCATTTAATGCATTATTATTCTGAATGGAAGTAGCGGCAAACAAAAATGAAAGACTGATTATAAAAAATGCCAGTGCTAAAAGGTTTTTTAATGTATGATTCATAAGTTACCTCTGTTGATTATTGTTTTGTGTGTAGGTTAATATTGCATCATTAAATGCAATTTCTTTCACATCCCATTTTGTCGTATTTCCGGCAGGCAGTACAAATCCATGAAACATAACATTAGCTTCCAAATCGAATAGATACAGCAAATTCTGTGAACCATATTGTGGTATTAAGCTGCCGAAATCGAATTCCGGTAAACGGGCAGTTTCAATAAAAGCTAATCCGTTAATAATATCTGAAATACCTGTTACTCGTATAAATCTGCTTGCTTGATGTTCATCTACTCCATGAAACAACAAAAATGAGGTGAAATCTCCTTTTAATGGATCACTTAGATTTGCCAAAGATATATAGTCTGAGATTTCATTCATGCTATTACTGCATTCATCAGAACCGGAGATAAATAGCAGAAGAAATCGGGTAGAAATGGGTTCTGTGAATGTTGTTTTTATTCTTTCAAAATCGGAAAGTCCCAGAGATCTGTTGTATTGATTATGGATAACCGTATCAAACTCAAGTGAAAAAGTAGTTGGTGTTGAAGTGCTATTGGTGCTTAATAAAATAAAAGAAGAGTAGGCAAGCAGAAGTAAGCTTATAATTGTGATCGGTATGTAAAGTTTGGTATTAACCATGTAGTACTATACCTAATTACAATAATTATTTCAACTATAAGTTATTTTTTTTTTTTAATTTATTGCTAAATAGAAAAAGTTCAGGCTTAAAAAAATCTCAACTATGTTACATCCAATCAGACACGCTGCTCTACTTGCTCCATCATCCCTGGATACCATTCATGAAATGTATCATTCTTTATCTGCTCACGGATTTGCTCCATCAGCCATAGGTAAAAGGTAAGGTTATGTTTAGATGTGAGCTCCATGCCAAGAATCTCGTTTGTTTTAATAAGGTGGTGAATGTAGCTCATATTGTAACGCTGGCACAGTTCTGAGGGAAAATCGGTGTCCAGTGGTTTGTGATGATTCTTCCACTTGGCATTGCGTACATTCACTTTACCATGTTGGGTAAAAATCATTCCGTTGCGCGCATTCCGGGTCGGCATCACGCAGTCAAACATATCAATCCCGAAGGCCACACATTGTATCAGGTTGGCCGGGGTGCCTACTCCCATCAGATATCGTGGTTTATTTTCCGGCAGGTGTTCAGTGTTGAAATCGGTGATTTCATACATGATGTCGGTAGGTTCCCCAACACTCAGCCCGCCAATTGCAAGGCCTTCAAAATCGAGCGAGGCCATATATTCGGACGACTCTTTCCTGAGATCTTTATGCGTACCTCCCTGTACAATTCCAAACTGATGCTGCCTGTGGCCATAAAGCGGCTCCGAATTCAAAAAATGGTCTCTGCCGCGTTTGGCCCAGCGGTGAGTGAGGCCCATCGACTCTTTCACATAGTCGTACTCTGCCGGCCAGGGCGGGCATTCATCCAAAATCATCATAATATCCGACCCAAGGATGCGCTGTGTATCCACAACATTCTCGGGAGTGAACAAGTGCTTGGAACCATCAAGATGGCTCTGGAATGTAGCGCCGCGTTCCTTCAGGTCACGAATTTCGGCCAGTGAAAAAATCTGGTAGCCGCCCGAATCGGTCAGAATCGGCTTTTCCCATCCCATAAATTTATGCAGCCCGCCGGCCGCCTGCATGATCTCATTCCCCGGCCTTAAATAGAGATGGTAGGTATTGCCTAAAATGATCTGCGCTTTGATCTTCCCGGCCAGATCGTCCTGGTTTACGGCTTTTACCGTTCCAAGTGTTCCAACCGGCATAAAAATGGGCGTTTCAATCTCTCCGTGGTCAGTAGTCAATTTTCCAAGACGGGCCTTTGTACTGCCGGATTTCTTCTGCAGAGTGAACAATGAATTAAACTATGTTTAAAGGTGAATAGGTTTTATTTTTGGTGCTTATCTGAAAGATGACCTGCTCAATTACGTTGCGAGAATATAACCATAGATAAGAAAACAGTTTAATGAAACCGGCCGATGAATCTGATTCTTCAAAAGTCCGATTCAGTTAACCAAATACCAGGCCCTTACGTCCGGTTTACGATCACTCCAGATGAATAGAGAAACCCTGATTATAATTCCAACCTACAATGAGTCGAATAATATACCCAGGCTGATTGACAAGCTGATGCAGATGGAACCTGCAGCAGATATTCTGGTGGTGGATGACGGGTCGCCTGACGGTACAGCTGATTTGGTGAAAGGAAAAAAGGATGAGTATCCGGGCAGGATTCACTTGATTGAAAGAGAGGGTAAGCAGGGGCTGGGAACAGCCTATGTCCGCGGATTTAAGTATGCTCTGGAAAATCACTACAATTATATCTGTGAGATGGATGCAGACTTTTCCCACAATCCCAATGATGTTCCCCGGCTTGTTACTGCCGTGATGAATGGTGAGGCAGATGTGGCAGTGGGTTCGCGCTATTCGAAAGGGATCAGTATAGTGAACTGGCCTCTCAGGCGGCTGATCCTTTCCTATTGCGCAAACCTCTATGCAAGATCTATAACAGGTCTACCCATAAAAGATACCACTGCGGGATTTAAATGCATCCAGCGCAAAGTTCTTGAATCTATGAACCTGGATGACATTCGATCCAACGGTTACGCATTTCAAATTGAGATCCATTTCAGAGCGTGGAAAGCCGGTTTTAAACTGAAGGAGGTATCTATCATATTCAGGGAAAGAGAAGAAGGAGTCTCAAAAATGTCGAAGGCAATTGTGCGCGAAGCGGTTTGGCGGGTTTGGACGCTAAAGTTCAGAAGCATTATGGGGAAGCTATAGTGAAACCATATGGCAGCTTTACGTGTTTCGAGATTGTAAAAAACTTGAAGAACGTATCATTTCATGCTCAATCAACTTAAAGAAACAACAACCGCCAACCTGAAATACATCGCTATTCAGGCACTTTTCCTCGTTACTTTTGGTCTTGCATCACTTGGAAAATGGCAAGCCGGAGGAGTTCCCGATCACTTCATCAATCAGTTTGGCGAAACATGGCTGGCAAGTTTGCCATTAGGACTTGCATTGCCTTTCTATACCATAGCCATTACAGAAACACTGGCTTTTGTTTTCTTTATACTCAGCGTATTTCGTGTAGAGTGGCTAAATAGCAGTGATAAAATGTACTTGCGTCTCGGGCTTATTCTGTCTCTCTTTATTTTTGTTATACTTTCCTACGGTTTACGGCTGGTTGGTGAATTTGGCGGCACAGCAAACACATTTTTCTATTTTGGCGTAACTCTATTTGCTTTATATCTCACGGAGAAGGAGTCCGAAATGAAATAGAGCCGAATGAAACGGCACTTTGCCTTTCTTTTTCATCCCACCAATGATAGTTGATTTGGTTCCCGATTAATTCAGGGAATGCCTTCATAAACGTGTAAAGCGGTGGATAACCGCAAATTCGCGTAGCATCATAGTTTTCGGTTAGATGAGACAGAAGCTGGCCGGGCTGGTTAAATGATGCATAATCAAGGAATTTACGGTCAATGCCTTCGGTCGTTATTCTCATCTCATCAGCTGTTTGGGTATCGCCAAATTTTTTACCCACATGCGAAAGATCGCCGCTGATCAAAAAGAACGTATTGCCATCGTCAAGTTTGCGCAGAGATTCAGCAAACCGGTCTACTTTTCCGGCTAAATCTCCGGAACTGTGATAGAAGAGCTCATCAAACTCTCCGACTAAAATAGGCACAATCGTAAAATCATGATCCCAAATATACGATGCGAACAACAAATGGATCTCAATGCTGTGTTCAATTCGATGGGCTCTGTCATTTAACGTGAATGAACCGGCTTCAAGCAGATGTTCGAGCGCAGACCTATCGGAATTGATCATTCGGAATGGTAATTCATAACTCTTTGACGATCCAATGAATGGGAACTCACCATACATCTCTTCATAATAGCCGGCATAATGGGAGGTCCCCAATATTACAACACGATCGGGCTTCATCTCACCAATCAGTGAAAAAGCTTCAGCATATTGGTTCATTCCAACACGGATATCTATATGTGGCGCATAAAGAGCTTTTATTGTGTCGTCAGCTGAACGGTTATTGTGCTTGAACATCTGTTGCAGCTCAGCTTTAAGAAGATGCGGATCGGCCGGGTAGCTTTCTCCTGCCAAGGCCGACTTTCTGGTATCGGATTTCTCGAAATCTTTCTCAAGACGGTTCGAAAATAGCCGAAAGTGTTTGGTATTAAGGATCCTGTTTTGATCCAGCAACTGCACAAAATCGAGTAAATCGTTCGGTTCTACGCTATTATTGAGAAGTTTGGCGATCTGATTCACCGAATACCTTCCATTGATCAGTGATAGCACGGGCTCGGTTTGCCTGTCGAGTGCAAAATTTGGCGATGCGTAGCCCATGGAATCATGAAAATAGAGCAGCTGTTTTCCATTATCCGAAACCGGAATTACCTGCAGATCGCGGCGCAATTCGGGAATAGCACTGCTAAAGGAATCGAACAAAAGCGTTTCGTTCATCATTTTTTTTGTCCCCGCATTTTCCAGCACTCACATTTTTTTCCATATGTAATACAAATAGGATGTTCAGGCGGCTCGGATAGCCGGGCTTTGCATGCATTCCTTCCGTGATGGATCAAAAGGTGTGAGAGATCGGTCCATGATTCTTGCGGGAAAAGCGCCATTAATTCCCGCTCAATTTTATCAGTATTCTTTTTTTCCGTTGCCAGGCCCAGACGGTGAGAGATGCGTTTTACATGCGTATCAACAACAACACCTTCGTTAATTCCAAAGGCGTTTCCCAAAACTACGTTGGCTGTTTTTCGAGCCGCTCCCCGAAGTTTGAGCAGTTCATCCATGGTTTGTGGTACCTCACTTCCAAACGCTTCGACCAGAGTTTTAGACGCTTCTTTGAGGGAAAGAGCCTTATTTCTATAGAAACCCGTAGTTCTCACCAACTCTTCGAGATCTTCCAACGGAGCTTCAGCCATTGTTTGCGGAGTTGGATACGCCTCAAACAGTGCCGGTGTAACCTTATTCACCCTGACATCCGTGCACTGAGCGCTAAGTATGGTCGCTACCAGTAACTCAAAAGGATTTCTGTGATTCAGCTCGCAATGTGGATTGGGATAGTGTTTATAAAGTTCTTCCAGTATTTCCGCAGCGCGTTCTTTCTGTTTCTTCGTTTTTCTCGGAAGTTTTGCCAATCGATTAAGTCTGTCTGGGTTGCGATTCAGTTAATTTGAGAGTCTTTCTCAGGGCCGGTACCCTTTCGTTTTGGCGGCCGTATTCCTTAAACTCCGCACTTCAATGAACAGTTTCAACTATAAAGGTTAAAATGAACAAAAAGGCGGCCTGGGCTACGGTTGCTCTTCTTACTCTGATCTACATACTCAGCTTTATCGACAGGCAAATTGTAGCCGTTTTGGGTACTCAGATAAGGGATTCGCTTGCACTCACAAATTTTCAGATTGGCCTGCTTTATGGCCCCGCATTCTCATTTGTATACGCGTTTGCCGGGCTGCCGATGGGACGGATTGCCGATAAAACTTCCAGAAAGGCGATGATCTGCATCGGGCTTTTTGTTTGGAGCCTGATGACCGTGCTGAGTGGATTTGCGGCATCTTTTGCATTTATAGTGTCTGCGAGGGTATTTGTGGGTTTGAGCCAGGCAATGCTGAGCCCGGCAGTTTACTCTTATCTGGCAGATACCTTTTCACCGGAGAAACGTGCTACGGTTTTTTCGATCTATGCCAGCGGTATTTTTATTGGTATTGGTCTCTCATTTCTTGTGGGAGGCACCATTTCGATGCACTACGATTGGAGGATGGCGATGGTAGCAGCCGGTCTGCCGGGCATACTGCTCACACCATTTGCGTGGTGGTACATTCGCGAACCGCAGCGGGAGGATAGCCCAGAAAAGCTGCAACCAAACATTTTGATTGAGCTGAAATCACTGCTCTTAAAACCGTCGGTGCGTTGGCATCTTGCAGGGTTCTCATTTCTTGCCTGCACGGGTTATATGATTCTTGCTTTTGTAGGGAATGTATTCAGTGATATACATCAGAGACCTGAGCTAATTGCGCGGTTTGGCTGGTTTCTATTCGGTGTAGGCGGTACAGTGATTCTTTCAGGAAAAGTTGCCGATATGCTGGCAAGAAAGAAGCCGGAGTATCGCTATTGGATGGGGATTATAGCTGCAGTTTGCGGCATTCCGTTTTTCATAGTTGGGCTATTTTCAGCTTCGGCCGAAACTGCATTTTTTCTGATCGGGATCGGGGTCCTCTTTTCATCATCTTATAATGGAGTGGCAGCTGCGCTCATTCAATATTACGCGGCACCGGGGCAGCGTGCTCTTGCTGGCGGTTTGTACTTATTTGTGATCAGTATAGCGGGTTTTGGGCTTGGCCCGCCCGTTGCAGGCTGGCTTATGGATGATGTATTTACAGGAACTTACTCTGTATCTTATGCTATGATAACCGTGATGCTGATATGCTCAACGGGAGCCGTCTTATCATTCATCAAAGCCATGCGCACTCATTCTTATGATCTGTTGTAAAAATGATGATTTGTGAAGATAAAACGGAGACGCTATACTTTGTTCAATATTGCATCGAAGAAAAACAATCCCCGGGCATGCCCTTACAACAAGGCAGACAGCTGCGGCATACACCAACTACAGAAACAAGCTTAAAATAGAGACTCAATTGCTCAAAGAAGACGACTCCAGGCCGGATCAGATTAACGGTGACGTAACCAGTTGGGGTGAATCGCCTTGGCTCATTATGAAAGGCTTTCTGATGGGATCGGCCGACATTGTCCCAGGTGTAAGCGGCGGCACTATGGCCCTGATAACCGGCGTATACAACAGATTGATATTTGCCATAAAAAGTGTCGATTCCACAACCATACGAAATACACTAACGCTTCGATTTAAAAAGGTGTTCGAGCATTTCCACTGGAAATTTTTACTGCTCCTTTTTACAGGTATGATTCTAGCCGTCATCTTTTTTACAAGAATTGTGCCTTTGCAAGTGTACATGTTTACACATCCCGAAATTGTGTATGGCTTGTTTTTTGGCCTCATCCTTGGCTCCATATTTCTGCTGCTTGGCGAAGTTAAAAAAATAAATCGCAACTGGAAGGGGCTGCTTTCGCTTTCAGCGGGAGCCTTGTTCGGGTTCTGGATTGTTACTCTTGTACCGGCCGACACGCCCGAAACGTTCTGGTTTGTATTTCTGAGCGGTGCCGTCTCAATATGTGCTATGATACTGCCCGGTGTTTCCGGCTCATATATCCTTCTGATACTCAGGAAGTATGATTACATTCTCAGTCAGCTTGGTCAGATAGGGTCCGTCGACACTGTTGGCGCCCTGATCAATCTTCTCCCCTTTGTTCTTGGTGCCCTTGTTGGCCTGGCTTCTTTCGCACGGTTGCTAAGTTGGCTTCTAAGGAACTACTACGCGGTTACCATATTGATTTTGATCGGCTTCCTGGTGGGCTCACTCTATGTGATATGGCCATGGCAAGACCGGGTATTTGACGAAAGCGTACGAAATGTAGAAGTTCTACCCATGAGCAATCCACTTGTGCAGGAGCTTATGAATCAGGAACATGAACAAGAAGGGCCGCGGTTTAAGAGAATCGGCCGGGTGATTAACGCCGATTCAGCCTTCGAGCAATTCAGAAGAGTTGAAGTTGAAACGGTATCCAGAAGAATGGTTTCCAGTAAACCCTACTTCCCTGCTGGAGATAGTGCGGCCGAGAAGGAAGCAGACCGACTCAGTGGAGCAGCCGGTATAACTGCCGGGTTATTATTGATAGGAGCCATCTCTTTCCTGAGAAGGAAAGGGGTTACCGGTGAACAGGCTGTACACGACATTAGCGGCAAGTAAGGGAAATCACTATAAGCCAATCGGGATAAAAGCATTTAACTATAGAAGGCATTTTCCGTATAATAAAATGTGGAAACTAACATGAACGGAGGCAATAACCTATGATCAAACTAACCAAAATTCTTGTTCCTACCGACTTCTCCAAAGGGTCAGAAAGAGCCTACTCTGTAGCGCAAAGCATAGCAGATACCTTTGGCGGAACCATCGATTTTATACATATCATCCCCACTTTGAAGTATTTTCATGAGAGCATGAAAAAACTCGCAGTTCCGCTCGATATGAACAAAGATGTCTACCCCAAGGTTGTTGAAGAATCTGAGGCAACTATAGAGAAGTTGATGAAACAGTTTTTGAAAGACAAAAATCGGGGTAAAAACTTTATCAAGATCGAAAGAAAGCCATCTGAAGCGATTGCCCAATTTGCGGAAAAGAACGGCTATGATCTGATCGTGATGGGGGCAAAAGGTCAGGATGAGACTAAAATGTTTCGGGGATCTGTGACAGAAAGGGTTATTCGTAAATCGAGGGTACCGGTCTTTTCAATTGGTGATCGATTTGACATAAACAATGTGAAAAATGTGGTTATGACCACCGATTCATCAGAATTGTCGCTTGCAGCTTTTCCTCTTACAGCTGCACTTGCCGATTCTTTTAACGCCCATGTCACACTATTTCATGTGATTGAGCTTTATGGAAGTGTGTCAGAAGACATTCCGAGACAGCCGGGTAAAGGTGAAATGATATCTATCTATGAAGCGATTATTGAGCGTATTAATACGTTCCTTAGTAAGCAGAGCATTGAAAATATGCACATTCAGCGTACAGGTGTTACATACGAGGATGAAATCGTGATCTCCGACGGTGACGAAAGCAGAAGCATTCCGCTGTTTACGAAGATCGAGAAAGGAGTGTCGGCACACTACGAAATTGAAAATTACGCCCTCGAAGAGGCAGATGTGCTGATAATGGCAACGCATGGCCATAGCGGATTTGCTCATCTGATTCTGGGGTCTACAGCAGAAAAAGTAGCTCAGTATGTGAAGAAGCCCGTGATTACGGTAAGGCCCGGCGAAGAGGATTTTAAATAATTTCGGAATTAGGGTAGGAATCCCGGATAAGTAAAAATGAGTACAATCAACCGGAAGAGCAGTCTGGAAAGCTATCAGTGGGCACTCACTCCTGAAGTTCTTCATAAATCAACTATGGTCTGCTACCGGGTAGTTATTCTGCACTTTTGAGAAAAAATGAAGCGGATACGGAAAGTTGAGCCGCAATGATGCAGCATGCCGGGTATTCTCGCATGAGCATGTTAGCTATAGTCAACAAATGTAAGACTGACAATCCTTTGAACTCAATTCGCTAAACCACGATACCGAAGGCTTTTCAGCAAGCAGACCGACAGCTTCATTTCGGAGAATCAAATCTGCATATATCCGCGGCTCCAAGTCCGCTTAAGCACCCTGATCACCATTGATGATCAGCCCAAAAGTCCCATTGATGGTTTCCCGTCTATGGGATTTTATTCGGCACCCGATGAACGAATTCGCGACCTTCATTGCGACACTCAAGGAAAGCCGTCATTGTTATGAGATGTTATTCATAGAATGGACTTTAAGAAAAGAAATATCAGTTGCTTTTTTACAAAGATCGTTGCATACTTGCCCCTCCGACGGATAAGGCAGGGATCGGAAATTTGTACGATTTCTATAACACAGGAGATAGATAAATCGTATCCGGCTGCCCCTCAATGTCTTATTAAAAAAGGGTAAAACAGCACCATGAACTGTCATATTTCTTGAATCTTTTCCTCTTCGAAATCGTAGAGGGGAACCGTCAATTTCATCAATCCAAAACTATCAGAGTATGAAACGAATCAATCTCCTTTCTGTAGCTCTTCTTATACTTGTGCTTTTGCCTTTTCATGCAGATGCACAGAGTCTTGAAGCTTTTGAAGAAAGGGTAACAGAGTTTACCCTGGATAACGGACTTCACTTCATCGTAGTGGAGCGTAATGTAGCACCGGTTGCACACTTTTTCACGTTGGTAGATGTGGGGTCAGCCAATGAGCCGGTTGGCAGAACCGGGATTGCTCATATCTACGAACACATGGTGTTTAAGGGGAGCAAGACCGTAGGTACCACCAATTACGAAGAGGAAGTAAAGTACATCAACCAGATGGATGAAGCTTACACTGCCTGGCTGCGTGAGCGAAACAAGTTTGAACCCGATGAGGAAAAGCTGGAGGAGTTGTGGGCCAGCTTCCAGGAACTACAGGATAGGGCCGGTGAGTTTGTGGTAAACAATGAATTTACCCAAATCATTGAACGTGAAGGCGCCGCCGGCGTAAACGCATTTGCCTCGGCCGATGCCACCGGGTATTTCTATAGCCTGCCACAAAACAAGGCCGAACTCTGGTTTATGCTTGAAGCCGATCGTTTCATGAATCCGGTGATGAGAGAATTTTACGTAGAGAAAGAGGTTATTTTTGAGGAAAGGAGACAGCGGGTTGATTCAAATCCGTTCGGGCGTCTTTTGGAAGAACTTTCTGCGACCGCATTTTCGGCACATCCCTATAAGAACCCGGTTATCGGATGGCCATCGGATATCAGGAACACCACCATCGCCGATACCTGGGAGTACCACGAACAATTCTATGCTCCTTCCAGCTTCACCATTGCCATTGTCGGTGACGTTGATCCGGTAGAAATGAGAAGGCTCGCCGAAAAATATTTCGGTCCTATGCAATATCGCGATCCAGCCCCCGAACTTCTGGTTGAGGAGCCCGAGCAGCGCGGTGAGCGACGATTTGTGATAGAGGAACGTTCTCAGCCGATCTATATCGAGGGCTACCATGCCGTAAACAATCAGCACCCCGATTACCAGGCACTCAACCTGCTAAGCAATATCCTTTCGTCGGGACGTACCTCGCGCCTGTACCGAAGAATGGTGGTAGAAGATCAGATTGCACTTCAGGCCAGTACCCTTAATGGATACCCCGGAAGTAAATACCCCGGACTTTTCCTGGCATTCGTGGTACCCAACCAGGATGTGGATATGGAAACCGTTGAGGAAACGCTTCGCGAAGAACTCAGGAAAATTAAGGATGAGGGCGTAACCGAGGAAGAACTGACTCGGGCCCGAACCAACGCACGGGCAAACCTTGTTCGATCACTCACATCCAACCAGGGTATTGCACAATTGTTTGCGTTTGCCCATGTAAACAGCGGAAACTGGCGTGCACTTTTTACCGATGTTGATCGCCTGAATGATGTTACTCCCGAGGATATTCAGCGTGTGGCAAATGAGTACCTTAGAAAGAATGCACGCACAGTTGGTATGATCGTGAATGTGCAGGACGAGGACGATGAGGTAGCCAGCAATTAACAGACTAAATGCCAAACAGGAAATGATTATGAAAACGATGAAACACCTATCCATTTTTATAATCGCGCTGGCATTTACTGCTGCCTGCGCAACACAGGAAAGAACCGTTCAGCCCCAATCACAACCGGTTAATGTAGAAGCATTGGTTTACCCGGAATTGAACACCTTCGTGATGCCCGAGCTAACCACGTTCGAACTCGACAACGGAATCAAGTTCTACCTTGTAGAAGATGACGAAGTACCCCTGATTAATCTAAGGATGAACATCCGGGGCGGTTCTTTGCTGGTGCCCGACGACAAAGTGGGATTGCACTCCATTATGACCAATGCCATGCGAAACGGAGGCTCGGAAGCCTACCCGGAGAATGAGCTGAATCAGCTCCTTGAAGACCGCGCCGCTAGAATCGAGTTCGGTATGGGTTTAACAAGCGGTTCCGCCACACTAAATGCCTTGAATGAGGATTTTTATGACCTGCTGCCGGTATTGGTGGATGTGCTGATGAATCCCATGCTGCCCGAGGATAAGATTGAGCTGGCCATCCGTCAGACACGCTCCGGAATTGCGAGAAGAAACGACGATTCACAGCAGATTGGCTTTCGTGAGTTTACTAAACTGATTTACGGTGATGATTCGCCTCAGGCACGAACAACCGAACACTGGACGCTGGATGCCATTACACGTGAAGCCATCAAGGACTTTCACAGCAAGGTATATTCCGGAAAAAATATGAGTATCGGTCTGGTAGGCGACTTTAAAGTTGATGAGATTCGTCCGATACTCGAAGAAGTATTTTCCGAAATTCCCGCCGGCGAGAGAAATGAGCTCGATTTTGCTGAAGTGGAGTACGATTTTGAGCCGGAAATCTACTTTGTTGACAAACGTGATGTGAACCAATCGGTGATTTTGATGGGACACATCGGTGGCATGCGCGACAATCCGGATTATGCAGCACTGCAGGCAATGAATGAAGTGCTAAGCGGTGGATTCTCAGGCCGGCTTTTTCAAAATGTTCGATCTGATCAGGGACTCGCCTATTCAGTTTTTGGCGTATATGGCAGTAACGCATTCTATCCCGGGCAGTTTTATGCGGGCGTATTTACCCGAAGCGAAGCTACTGCCGACGCGATAGAAGCGGTGAAAAGGGAAATGGTTCGGCTACAGGAAGAACCTGTGAGCATGGAAGAGCTTGAAGATACCCGCAACTCCATTCTTAACTCACTTGTATTCAGAAATGTAAGCCGGGCAAGCGTTCTTAACCAGAGAATGAACAATGATTTCCTTGGGCTGCCTGCCGATTCCTTCGAACGCTACATTGATGAGCTTAGAGAAATTACGCCCGAAGATATTCAGCGAGTTGCCAGAGAGTATATGAGGCCGGGTGACATGAAAATCCTGGTTGTAGGCCATGGCGGTGAAATTGGCGATCAGCTTTCACGGTTTGGCAACGTTCAGGAGATCGACATCACCATTCGTCGATCACTGGAAGAAGAGGAAATGATTGCAGGGGATGCAGATGGTGGAAGCGAATGGCTCAACAAAATGGCACACGCTATCCTCGAAGATGGCGACATTGAAGGAACATTTGTTCAGGAAGGGAGCGTGCAGCTAAATACGCCGATGGGTGCAATAAATATGGATCGCACTGAACGAATTAATTTTCGCGAGGGTACATTCCTCGTTGAGATGAGAAACACTCCACAGGGTGATATCACTATAGATGTGTCGCCTGATGCTGGCAAAGTTCTGGTGGGTGGTCAGGAAATTCCGCTTCCGCCAGCACAGGCTCAGCAGCAGATTGGGGAATATCTCACTCACTACCTGAACATTCTTGCTCATCGCGACAGCTACACAGCCGAGTTGATGGGTTCTGAAGAAGTAAATGGCGCTGAAGCCATACACTTGCGGCTGCGGGGAGACAGAGATCTGAACTTCTTCCTAAATCCCGATACGGGACTTCCGGTTAAATTATCCTACATGGATTTTAACCCGATGATGGGTGATGAAGTGGAAGTGGCCATGTACTACGAAGACTGGCAAAAAAGTGATGGCGTTGCGGTTGCCTACACTGTAAGTAACAAAGTGGCCGGAGAAGCACAGGCCACGATAGCCATCACCAGCCACAGCATGGAATAACCCGCTCAAAAATCTTCATAAATCTTCAAAAGGAGGCATTCTCAAAGCAGGATTGCCTCCTTTTTTTATTATTAATTATCGTGAGTTCCAGATAAGAATTCAGAAAGAGAACCTCCCCTCCTTCGTAAGGAGGGGCCGGGGGTGGTTACAGTACTTTGATTGGAGATACAATTTGTGAAATTAGCTCATCGCCCTTATTTAAACACCCCTAAATCCCCTCCTTGAAAAGGAGGGGACTTTTTCGTTACCAAATTCAAGTATTTTATCTTCAACTCACGTTAAATAAGGCGGGGCCTTGGATTCGTTTCACAGGTTCTTCGCAGGCGTTTCGGAAACGTCATTGCTTTGGTTTTTTGTTACTGTAACCCGAAGGGATCACTTTGTGGCATCAATGCAAAAGTAAAAAGGAATGATGTTATGGCCTTTTTCAGGTATAAATACCATTATCCATTTGGAGAAAAATCAAAGAATATCCGCCTTCCGTTTTCTCACAGATGACCTTCGCCCTGCAAATCGAATCAGCTTATCAGTGAGCTCCTCTGTATCGGCGATGTCGGTAAGCTCGACAATGGGCGCATCTGAGAGCCATGTGTTAATTCGGCTGCTGAAATCCGGCCCGATGGTATTGATGACATGAATGCCAAGCTGTTCAAGGGCAGCCGCGTTGCAAGCTTGTTCGTACTGATTCCTTATCGGGATTACCAGCAGTTTCTTGCCCAGATACATCGCTTCGGCACAAGTTTCAAAACCGGCACTGGTCACAACGCCGTATCCGGTTCTCATGCTTTTCAGAAATGGCTCGTTACCTACCGGAAAAACGGTCACGTTATTTCTGGAATATGCCTTGCTGCAAAGTGGAGAAAAGAGGTGCCAATTCACCGATTCGCATTGTGTAAACAGCGACACAAGTGTTTCGTGATCGAACGCCGGCAGGTAAACGGTAACATGATTGCCTGAAGTAGTTTCCAGGTTACGAACTCCCCGCCTGATGATGGGTGGGAGGATGAAAGAATCATATTGCCTGAAATGGAAACCGATCGGGTGATTGCAGGGCGCAAAGTGTCGGAGAATCTGTTCGGCAAAAATTGATCGTTTGGCAGGACGGGGGCATTTTTCTGAAAGGAATGAAGCCTGATGGCTGAGCCCCACGCATGGAACTTTAGAGTTGAAAGCTGCCCAGGCGGTAACCGGCTCATAATCGGAAATCACAAGATCGTACTTATCCGGGTTGATTGACGTAACGTCCTGCAGAAAGCGGACAGGTTGTATGTTCAGCGCGGTTTGCAGGTAGGATACGCTGCCCTTGGAATCGTATGTGAGGCTGAGTCCGCGCTTGTGCGTTATCTGTACATCCTCTAAGGTCATATTGCAGTTGTAGCCGCTGATAAGTACATCCACCTCAGCGCGATCTGCCAGCAAAGGTACAATTTCGCGGGCTCGGCTAATATGACCGTGACCGGTTCCCTGAATTCCGTACAGTATTTTCATCCGATCATTACCTCATCTTTCACTTTACTGCGATTGATTAGCTTCTCTATACGTCCATTCGGAGCGAAATCTTCATCGCTGTACTTATACATGTTCCATTCGTCGCCGTCATACTCGAGTGCAGTAAGATTTTCGATCCAGTCACCCGAGTTCATATAAATCACGGAGCCTTTTTCATTTTCATAGCCGCGAATTTTAGGCTGGTGGATATGGCCGCAAATCACGTAGTCGTACCCTTGGTCTATAGCCAGATCTATTGCTGTGGTTTCAAAATCTTCTATAAAGCGAACCGCTTTCTTTACACCATCTTTGATTTTTTTGGAGAGTGAAAGTTTACCCCTGCCAAGTTTCACCGATATTGCGTTGATGGCCCTGTTCAGAAGTATCAGCAGTTCGTAGCCATGGCCGCCGATTTTTGCTATCCACTTGCTGTGCTTCATGGTGATATCGAAAATGTCGCCGTGGAAAATCCAAACTTTCTCTCCTTTCAGCTCAAGAATTAGTTTGTCGCGAATAAAGAGAGGACCGAGCTGCAGGCTCGAAACTTTCCGTAGCACTTCATCATGATTCCCTGTGATGTAATAGATATCGGTGCCGTTGGCCATCATGGTTAAAAGCGTGCGGAGAACCATCATGTGCGACTCCGGCCAGTAGTATTTTTTGAAATTCCAGATGTCGATGAAATCTCCATTCAGGATAATTGTCTTCGGATCAATTGAATTCAGATATTGAAGCAGCTCAAGGGCGTGGCAGCCAACCGTACCGAGATGGACGTCAGAAATAACTACAATATCAAGGGAGCGTTTTTTCATATGTAGATGATTTTTGATTTAAAAAAAAACATCTACTGTTATGCTAATATTCAGTTACTATTAGGGAATGGTGACTGATTTGTTAAGAAATTGTGTATTAGATTGGGGGAGAGGGAATTTGCCAGATCCGAAATTCGGTACTTAAAAATCCAAAGTTCTAATGTTTTAAATCATAAAGTTACAAGTTACCAATTGCGAGTTTGCATTTGACAGCAGTGAAATCCTGAAGTAGCTTGTAGATATCGACGCCTGACAGGAGCCGAAAGGCGCGGCACGCTGTCAGGTCAATACCTTCGACCCTGGACCCTGCTCCCTGAAACCGGAAATACAGATGAATAAAATAATTCTTTACGGCAGCTACGGCTATACGGGCAGCCTCATAGCAGAAATGGCCGCAGAAAGTGAGATGCACGTGCTGCTCTCGGGCCGAAACGCTGAGAAACTTCAGGTACAATCTGAAAAACTTGGCCTGCCGCACGCGAAGGCTTCGCTTGATATGCCTGATGAGCTAGATGCCCTTATGAATGCCGGTGATGTGGTTCTTCACTGTGCCGGCCCGTATCTGCATACCTGGAGAGCGATGGCAGAAGCGTGCCTAAGAAACAGGTGCCATTATCTCGATATCACCGGGGAGATTGATGTGTTTGAGTCTCTGAAAAAACTTGATGAGATATTCAAAAGCCGCGGAATTATGGCCATGCCGGGTGTGGGTTTTGATGTGGTACCGACCGACTGCCTCGCACTGTATCTAAGCAAAAAGATAGACAATCCAACACATCTTGAACTTGCATTTGTGGGATTGAGTGGGGGGATATCGAGAGGCACAACCAAAACGATGATTGAAAATATGGGGGAGGGTGGCGCTGTTAGAAAAAACGGCGAAATTGTTTCTGTACCTGCAGCACATCGGGTTAAGGAAGTTCACTTTGGCAATATAAAAAAGCGTGCTGTGTCGATTCCCTGGGGTGATGTATCAACCGCGTACACAACTACCGGCATCGACAACATTATCGTTTATGCGGCACTGCCCGGGAATGTGATTCGCTCCATGAAATGGAGCCGCTGGCTGGCGCCGATTCTGAGAACCGGGTTCGTAAAAAAGAGAATGATGAAAAAGGCCGATGAGCGCGCGCCCGGCCCCGGCGAAACGGCACGCAAAAAGGGACGAAGCCTCGTATGGGGCCAGGTTAAAAATGAGTCCGGTGAGCAAGCCGGAGCCTTGATTAATACAAAAGAAGCCTATCAGTTAACTGCAGAAATGGCCTTCCAGATTTCCGGAATGGTTTTGGATGGAAAATATGAGCCAGGGTACAAAACCCCTGCAGGCTTTTTTGGCCACGAGCTTATCATGAAGATTGAAGGAACCGAAATGTCTGATATGAGCTAAATTCTCGATGTCTTTCCAGATAATTCGAAGGCAGGGTAAACTGAAATACTCAAGGCTTAAGAAGTATCAGGTTCAGACAAGAGTAGATTGTTATATGTTGATAAACTTTTCTTTGTTTTACCATTTGCAAGATATTATTTCCTAATGGCTGTCAAATAGCGTATGTTTCTGTGGCGCTATCAGATAAATAATCAATAGATTACGACTAATAAAAAAGCATTTTTTTAGCACAATTTTGTTGAAATTCAATTTATGAAAGCTTTATTTGTGGGTATACATTAGTTGCGAAAATCATATGCATGGCATAAATATTTTACTGGTTGAGGATAATGAGGGGGACATTCTTCTCACAAAAGAGGCTTTTGAAGAGGCCGATGTTCCCGTAACCCTGAATGTTGTTCGCAATGGAGAGCTTGCCATACAGTTCTTACAAAAAAGGGAGAAGTTCAATGAAGTGCCAACACCGGACCTGATTTTACTTGACATAAACCTGCCAAAGGTTAACGGCCTGGAAGTACTGAAATACGTGAAAGACAATGATCGCTACAGACATATACCGGTCGTAATGCTCACGACATCATCTTCAGAAAAGGATATTATTGAATCGTATAAAAATCATGTGAACTGCTACATCACCAAGCCGATCGATATCAATGAGTTTTGGGAAACCATTGCAGCAATCAAAAATTTCTGGCTAAAAACAACGAAATTACCCTCTAAGTAGCTTCTTTCCTTCACTTCTGGCTTTGTAAATATGAGGCGGTTACACACTCCAAATCCATCCCCAAGATGTGTTCCGGTAATTTTGCTTAAGGCATCACTGTTTAAATATTTCGGATTCGATCGCTTTTAGCGGGTGCCGCAGATTAACTGCTATATTAAATAATACGTTGGCCTGTTTGTATTTTAAGAAGAAACGGGCAACTTTGTATTGGTTCATAGTTCACTTAGAAAGACCAGCCATTGAACATGTTTTTGGGCAAGGTTTGTGGGCAAAAAAGTCTACGGATATAGATCTGATTAAATCATAGCGGCGTTGCAATATGGCCTTGGATGAATTCCCTAAAAGTAATTATAAGGAAACTGGCAAAAGTTCAGATGCTCTGGCTGAACAAATGATTCAGAATATGCCGGCTTATATCTGTACTCTGGAGGGAAAGGATTTTCGGATTAAGCTTGCGAATAACCGGTTTAAAGGCCTGTTTAAACTCCATGATATTGATCATATCGGTAAGCCGCTAACAGATGTTCTTCCTGAAATGAAAGGACAGAAGCCGGTAACGCTGCTCCAAAAAGCCTTCGAAACAGGAAAGCCGGTTGAAGAGAGCGAAGTGCCTATTCGGTTTTTTTTCGATGATGAAAGTGAAAAAACCACCCGGTATTTCAATCTTACCTTTGTACCCGTTAGTAATGGCAAAGATGAATCGAGAGAGCTGCTGACAATGGGGGTGGATGTGACCGAGCAGGTGTTTGCACGCAAAGCTGTGGAGGAGGTAAAAGAACGATTTGAATACGCCTTTAAAGCGTCCGACGATTTGTTGTACGATCATGATATATCAGGCGACAGAATTACGCTCAGTGAAAACTTTCAGAATATATTCGGATACACATTTAGTGATGAACCATTTACTGTTGAAAAGTGGGCATCTTTACTGCATCCGGACGATAAGGAGAGTATTTCAGAGAGTGCAGAATCATTTCTTGCAGACAAAAAGAAAGTCAGATGGCAAGCCGAGTACAGGTTTGCCCGTAAAGACGGTACCTACGCCAGTGTGAAGGAGAATGGCTATGTGATAAGGGATAAAGCAGGAAACCCGATTCGTATGATCGGTGTAGTACAAGACATTTCAGAGCAAAAAAACAATGAGATTAAAAAAGAGATCAGTGCTAAAATCAGCCATATTTTCAACGAGTCTGAAACGATGGGTGAAGCGCTCGAAGGCACTCTTTATGTAGTAAAAGCTCTTGGTGAGTTTCAGCTTGCCGAATTATGGCTAACAGATGGTGATCGAGACAAGATTAATCTTGCCGCTTACATCAAAGATGAAATTAGCGGATTTTACGATTTCGGTCAGTTTATCGAATCTTTTGAAAAAGGAGAAGGCCTGCCGGGTAACGCATGGAAAAGCGGAAAAATCCAGTTTTGGAAAAATCTTGGTACACGAAAAACATTCATTCGAAGGGAACAAGCCGCTTTTGTAGGCCTTGAGGCTGCATTCGGTTTTCCCATTTTTTATGACAATGATGTGACAGCTGTTTTGCTGCTGGGAACCGGCAAACATCTTACCAGGCTGCAGTCACCTGCAGATGTATTGGAAGATCTTGCATCACAGCTTGGTGAGGAAATTCAAAGAAAGAAACTCGAAGAGGAACTCTCGCGAATATACATGTCGGCACCCGACGGCATCATCGTTGCAGGTTTTGATGGTTATTTTAAAAAAGTGAACCCTGCAATGTGCGAGATGTTGGGATATTCCAGGGAAGAACTGCTTTCACGGCAATATTTTGAGTTTATACATCCCGACGATAGGGAAATAACCGCAGAGATTTACGAGCAAGTAAATCTGGGTGCTGAAAAAACGAAATTCGGGAATCGTTATATCGCAAAAACGGGTGCGGTGGTCTGGTTATCATGGACAATGAAAATTTTTCATAAAGAAAAAATTGCCTACCTCGTTGCAAAAGACGTAACAGCTCAAAAAGAGCTTGAAGACCGGTTTATACAATCGAATCGACTGGCAAAAATCGGAAGTTGGGATATGAATCTGATATCCGGTGAACACTATTGGTCTGACATCACCAGGGAGATTCACGAAGTGGATGCAGATTTTAAGCCAGATCTGGAAAAAGCTTACGCTTTCTACAAGGCAGGTGAAAGCCGGGGAAAAATAGAGTCGGCGGTAAGCCAGGCAATAAAGAAAGGAACGGGATGGGATCTTGAAGTTCAGATTATCACTGCCAAAGGAAAAGAAAGATGGGTGCGGGCAATTGGTAAATCAGAGATGGTAGACGGGCAGTGTGTTCGATTATATGGTAGCTTTCAGGATATTGACGATCGTAAAGTTGCAGATGAAGAACTGCGAGTAAAATCGCGACATCTTGAAGCTATTTCTCATCTCAAAAGTGCATTGTTAGACTATAGTGACTGGTATAATGCCCTCGGCGAAAACCTTCATGTAATCGGGGATGCCGTTCAATCGGATCGTGTTTACTATTTTGAAAACGACTTTGACCCCCACACAGGTGAGGGATATAGCTCGCAAAAACTGGAGTGGTGCCGCGATGGAATTACATCACAGCTGGGAAATCCGGAGCTCAAGAAAGTACCATTTGCTGTCGCTCCCGAACTAATATCTCCGCTGCTGACCAGAAAGCCCAGTTTTGCCCTGATTTCTGAAGTACCGGAAGGGTCGAATACCCGAAAGATGCTTGAGAAGCAGGATATCAAATCTTTTCTCATACTCCCTGTTTATGTCGATGATAGGTTCCACGGATTGATGGGATTCGATAACTGTTCCTCCGAACGTTATTGGAGTAACGAGGAACGAGAAACGCTTGAAACGATTACGGCCAGCCTTGCAACTGCGATATCGAGGCAACAGCAGGATGAAAAGCTGCAGAAACTGCTTGTTGAAAAAAATACCATTCTTGAGAGTATCTCTGATGCATTCTATGCATTAGACAAAGAGTGGAAGTTCACATATTTCAATAGTGAAGCGGAG
>PWWL01000379.1 GCA_003561515.1 Balneolaceae bacterium | reverse complement strand
TTTCGATGACTCAGATTGGGATTTTATCAGTACAAATCTCACTCAGGCTGAGCTGGCTTTCATTGAGTGGGATGGAATAGGATGGTTCAGAAAACAGCTTGAAGTAGACCCTGAGCTGAGAGGCAAACCAATGGCGCTGCTAGTTGACCGGCATCTGGGTGCGTCTGAAGTATATGTAAACGGAGAGAAAATTTTCGAACTCGGCAGATTCTCTGATAATCCGGATCAGGTTGTCTCCTATAGTCCGGCAGAGCCCCTGGCCATCGTGTTTTCCGAGACTGATAAACATGTTATTGCGGTACGGTTTATCAACCCAAATATGACAGAAACAGGACGGCTGACCGGGAATAACGGATTCCGGTTCCTCCTGGGAGACTGGCAAAAACACCAGGCAGATAGCTATCACTTTCTTTCGGTTTGGACCGGCAGTAACATGTTCTACCTGGGTATTTTGCTTGCCTTTTCTCTGATTCATTTCCTCTTGTTCGTCTTTTATCCGGTTGAAAGGAAAAATCTTTACTTCTCGCTGTTTGCCGGAGGACTTGTAGTTTTGTCGTATCTCTTTTACAGAATTGAACTGGCCAGCTTTACATTCGATACCCTGCACATGATTCGGTATATGATTGTCGCGGAAACTCTGGTTATTGTGTTTGCTGCCCGCTTTACCCACAGCCTCGATACCGAGCATTCCCCATTTCTTGTGAACGGCATGTTTGCTGCCGGTATTGGTATTGCAGCACTGGTCGGTTTTTATACGGTTGATCTGCTTTTTCTCCGGGACCTGGTGATCCTTGTTTATCTGGTGGAAATTCTCCGCTGTCTCTTTCTAATGGTTTATAAGAAAAGAAGCGGGATCTGGGTTCTTGGGGGTGGAGTGCTCCTGTTTATCATTGGGCTTGTAGTTGCCATTATGATCAACTTCGGGCTGATTGAGGGGAGTGTGAGTACGGTGAACATGGCCTCATCAAGCGCTTTGATTTTCTCAATGTCTATCTTTTTATCGCGAGAATTTGCCACGACTCAGAGAAATCTCGAAAGTAAGATAGTTGAGATCAGCGAGCTCTCAGACCGCGCCATAGAGCAGGAGCGAATCAGCAAAGAGCGTGAAATTGAGCGACGGCTTCTGGAAGCTGAAAACGAAAGGAAAAGCGCGGAACTTGAAGAGGCAAGGGCTCTTCAGCTGTCAATGCTTCCGAAAAAAATGCCGTCTACACAGGGGCTTGATATTGCAGTTTACATGCAAACCGCTACCGAGGTGGGAGGCGACTACTACGACTACAGCATTGAACAGGACGGTACCCTGGTTCTGGCACTGGGTGATGCCACGGGCCACGGCATGAAAGCCGGCATTATGGTAGCAGCTGCAAAAAGCTATTTCCACACACTGGTTCATGAAACCGATATCCTTTCGATGCTGCGCCGTATCTCTTACGGACTGCGGAACCTAAATATGCACCTGATGTACATGGGCCTGATTCTCGCAGAAAACAAGGGGGGTGAGCTGACCATTGCCATTGCAGGGATGCCCCCGGTACTGCACTTTAGCCGCCGTGAAGGCCGCGTAAACAGCATTCGCTTGAAAGGGCTGCCGCTTGGCGGCAAAGCGAGTTTTCCCTATCAGAAAGAGACGGTGAAGATGAATAGAGGAGATGTGGTTTTGTTGATGAGCGACGGGCTTATGGAGCTTTTTAACCTAAACCGGGAGATGCTCGGAGAAGAGCGAATCATGAATGTACTTGAAAACTCGAACGGGTACTCTGCCTCCGATATCATCAATGACCTTAAACAACTGGCTGAATCCTGGAGCGGAGGCAGTACACCCCACGACGACATCACCATTATGGTTCTTAAAGTGCCTGAAAAGTGAAACCATTTGAAACGCTATTCGTAGATCACAATATGCAAAAAGCAATACTGATACTAACCCTTTTCTTGATACCCGCAGCTCCGCTGTTTGCCCAGCAAAATGATGATGATCCATTCAGACGCGATCCTATCTTTACACGTCCGCTTGAGGATTTTTTTGGTATCCAGGATGAGAGGGATGAGCGGGAGAAAGAAGCCCGCGAGCCAGAAGCAGTAATCAGGCACTTATCAGTCTCGGGCATCGATCTTGGCGGAAGCCTAGAAGCAGGCCCATACTACAGCAATCCCCTCTACAATCAATATCCTAACCTGCCCATGATACACTACAACCGCGTGAATGGTCTTTTTCTCGGTATAAGGAAAGAGCGCATGCAGTGGCACAGGTTTGGGAGCTTTCTCAACATTGAGCAGATTGAGCCGCATGGGTTTTTCGGATATGGCACTGCTTCAAAATCGTGGGAGTATGCTGCCGGCCTTGAAAAGAAAATCGGGCAGTACGAGCGGCTTATGATCGGTGGGGAGGTACATCGAGCAACATCCACGGAAGACTATCTGCGAACAGGGCTCACGGAAAACTCGATCACATCATTTTTCGCAGCATACGATTTCATGGATTATCACCAAATGGAAGGATTCGGGCTTTATGCCGCTTATCGCACCCAAAAATGGGTGGAAGCTGCCTTTTCCTACAACAGAGACACGTTCAGGTCGCTTGAGCAGAACACCGATTTTACACTCTTTGGCCGTCCGTCCGTTTTCCGGCCGAATCCACCCATCGATGCTTTTGCGGATGAAATTGATCTGGACCGGTACAGTATTGCTTTTACATTTAATCCAAGGAAAATTCTTGTGGCCGACCGGTTCACATTTTCGGCCGCGTTTGGAGCAGAATTGGCTGATAACAGCTCAAGCGACGAAGATTACCGGTACAACAAATACTGGTCGTCATTTCAGTTTCACTACAGTTTTGAACCCGGTTCTGTTTTGAGATGGCGGCTGAATGCAGGAGGCATTACCGGAAACGCTCCCGATTTTAAAGATTTTTATCTTGGTGGAATTGGCACACTACGAGGTTCACCCTATAAATTCTTCCAGGGAAACCAGATGCTGCTCAGCAATATCGAAATACAGTTTGGCAGGCCATCAGGCAGGGCAGGAGAGTGGATCAGGGATTATGAACTTCATATTCTTCTATTCCTCGATTCGGGATGGGCGCGCCAGATTGATACTCTCATCGATTCAAGCTACCCTTTTGCAGGCTTTAATCAATTCAGCTTTTCAGACTTACAGCATGATGCCGGTTTTGGAATTGGCACAGGAGCCTTTCGATTTGAATTAGCCTGGCCGCTGAAAGAGTTCGGAAACAGACCCGGCTTGTGGCTCAGATTTAATCCCACCTTTTGATACATCCAAAAAAAGAGCCTCAGACCTTTCAAAGCCTGAGGCTGTTCTTTAGGGCATTTGGTACCTTTCGGTTACCAAAAGTCTTAATACATAATCTACGAAAATCTTTGGAAAATGTTGCGACTCAATAGAGTAGTCAAAACGAATCAAGGTTAAACGCTGTAAAAAGGCGTGTAAACTCTTTTACTTGTTACGTGAACACCTAAGTTAGCAAATAAACGTTATATTTGCTCTCTACTTGTCAACCCGCAATCATTTGCTGTACTATCGTTTTGAAAGGAGCTTTTTCAACCAAAGAGATTCTCTTGCTGATACTCATTGCTGTTCTCTCGGCACTTGCAGTATTCGGATCCCGAAGCTATCGTCTCTACAACTCAGATTCAATCACGGCTGAATTCAGGACAGACCTGTATCTGAAGGAAAGAATTGGCCTCGCCGAGTTGGCCGAAAAGCTGGATTCACTCAATGTAGATGTAAACAAGGATGAAATGATCTGGGCTGGCAGAACCCTTGGCTGGCGATTTTTCAGGCCCGGACTGTATCACATAGAAGGCGGCAGTTCCTACCCCGATTTTCTTTCTAAACTGGCGCGTGGTATACAAGACGCAGTTAACGTAACCGTTCACTCAGGTATCGATAAGGATAGGCTATCTCAGCGGCTTTCAGTTCAGCTCAGAGCCGATAGCATTGAATTCAGGGAGATATTTACCGACTCATCAGATCTTGCACTTGAACTGGGACTAACCGGAAGTGAGCTTTTTTCAAGAATGCTGCCCAATACTTACCAGATATACTGGACCTCAAGCCCTGAAAATGTGGTGCGGCGAATTTACAATGAGTTCAACCGTTTGGTTACAAACCGCTACAGCAGTGAGATTGAATCAAGCGGATTTTCGGTAGGCGAAATTGTAACCCTTGCATCGATTGTTGAGTGGGAAGCGAGGGTAGCGGATGAAAAGCCGAAAATTGCCGGCCTGTATCTGAACCGCCTGAACCGGGGCATGCTGCTGCAGGCCGATCCAACCGTAATCTACGCGCTGGGTGAACGCAGAAGGCTTCTTTTTGAAGATTATCAGGTCGATCATCCCTACAACACCTACATTCACCGCGGATTGCCACCCGGCCCACTCACCAATCCTGATCAGGCGTCAATCAGGGCTGTTCTGTCGCCTCAAAATCACAACTACCTTTTTATGGTAGCGACACCCGAAGGTTCTCATCGATTTTCAAGAACGTTTGAAGAACACAGGCAAGCAAGTGCCGAATGGCGCCGGTGGATTCAGCAGCAATACAGAATTCGAGCACAGAGAGAAAGGGAAGAGGCAGCACAGCGAAATTCAGAGTAAGAGTTAAGCCTGAAAAACTACAGCTCTCTGCTACCGTCTGTTTCGCTGAACCGTGTCGGTCTCAGTTTCCAAGTCGTTTTCACCTGTCTCAGGCTGTGGATGAAGGCGCTGCAGGGCACGAGGTGTAAGCCCATGAACAAACACATGCTGGTTAATTCTTCTGCCGCTGAACTCAACTTTTAGTGCCATTCCGTTTAATGTATCCTGTTCCCGCAGAGCTCTTCCCAGGTAGACAGGATTTCCTGCTGTTTCAAGTGCCTGGAACAGGAAGGTTCCTGCGTCGTAGCCGATTTTTGCAAAACGGTCGGCTTCAGATCCAAAACGGGTTTCAAAATCATCTGTGAAAAAGTCTACGGCGGCAGTATCGGCAGTGGCTCCAAAAGCCTGACTGTAATAAATTTCAAAGAGCCTGCGCTGGAATGCCGAAAGATTCGCATTGGCCCACTCCTCCAAACCAAGAATAATTACTTCACTGCGCATTGCTTCAAGATCATTAAGGAGAAGATTGGTGAGCGTAGGCGCCACCTGACCGGTAAAGGGGGCATAAAGTGCCTGCGAAGGAATATAGTTGAGCGAGTCGACCAGAATGCTATCTGGGGTAAAAACCTCCGTAAATTGTGAGAGATCGTATCCAACGGATGCAAAGTCTTCATCAATAAAGTAGGAAATAAATGCCCCGAGCCGTTCCGCTTCTCTTCTGAATCCATTGGCAGCTGCTCTACCCAAAGAACCTCTTTCCGTGATTACGGCCAAAGTGTCGAGCCCCAGCTCCTGAACTGCAAAACGCGCCATGTTTTTACCGTGAACCTCAAATGTAGGATTCAGCTGAAATGTGAAGTTATAGTCAAGGTTTATTTCATCCGAATTTGCAAGCGGGGCAAGCATCGGAATTCTGAACTCTTCGGCGAGCTGAGCCATTCTCATGGCAGGTTCGGAAAAAAGGGGGCCTATAATGGCATCGGCCTGCAGTGCCCATTTCAGTTCAGTTAATGCTGCAGCTGCAGAATCGGGATTTTCGGCTGAATTTTTAAAAAAGAGACGCACTTTTTTATCCGGGTTGCGGATGTTGAAATCATCGGCCGCCAAAAGCATTCCACGGTATAAATTCCTTGGGATTAATACGTCCGGATCGTTTTCATCAAGAAGCGGGAGTACCACTCCAACGTGATATACCATGCCGGTTGGAGCAGACGGATATCTGTCAAAGAATTGTGTGATGTCTGTTTCTACCAACAGTGTATCTTTCAGTTCGGCTCTGAGTGTAGAGTCGGGCTCCATTCTTAGCAATTGCGATACAAGTGCGTGATAAGTGCCCTCATCAACAAACGTTTTCGACTGATTCACGAGATCGTAGCGAATTGATGCCGATTCCAGTCGTACAAGGGTTTCAAACCTTTCTCCTGAGCTCAGGTAGTTTAAGATTTGTCGATACAGCCTCTGTGCATCAAAACGTACACCTGTTCGTTCATCACTGCTGAGAATATGGTAGAGCTCGCTCAGGGCGCGGTCGAACTTTCTGAGCCGAAACTGAGCCATTGCTTTAGAATATCCGGCTTCGTGCCTCACGGCAACCCTGTCGCTCTCCACTGCCTTGTCGAAAAAATGGATTGCATTGTGGTAATCGGCCAGCGCCAGATAGCTTTTGCCGGCAAACAGGAGTGACTGATCGTCATCCAGCTCTTTGAACATTTCGAGCGCTTCGGCATACTGTTCGGCCCGGTAGAGCTCCATGGCCTCGCTGAATGTCTGTGAATGAGCAACGGCTGTTGAAAATAAAAGTATGGCGGTAAGTGAAAGAATTTTTTTCATGTTCTGCTGATTGAAATATGTACAAACTCATAAATCGGAAACGGCTTTCTTTGTTCCGGGATTACTCCCATTCGATGGTCGCCGGTGGTTTTGAACTGATGTCATAAACGACACGATTAATTCCGCGTACTTCGTTGATGATACGGTTGCTTACTTCAGATAGAAAATCGTAGGGGAGGTGTGCCCAGTCGGCTGTCATGCCGTCGACGCTGGTAACTGCCCTCAGGGCAACGGTAAATTCGTATGTACGCTCATCACCCATCACACCCACCGATTGTACCGGTAAGAGTACGGCAAGTGCCTGCCATGTTTGGTTGTAAAGGCCATGCCGTCGGAGTGAAGAAATGAAGATATCATCAGCATTGCGAAGCAAATCGAGCTTTTCACGGCTGAGTTCGCCAAGCACGCGTATGCCAAGGCCGGGACCCGGGAAGGGATGCCTGGCGATAAAGTTTTCCGGTATCCCAAGCTCACGGCCCACGTTTCGCACTTCATCCTTGAATAGTTCACGGACAGGCTCAATCAGATCCATTTTCATTTTCTCCGGCAAGCCGCCTACGTTGTGGTGCGACT
>PWWL01000323.1 GCA_003561515.1 Balneolaceae bacterium | reverse complement strand
TCCAGACTACATCAGCCTGGTAACGAATATTTCCAAATCCGTCGTAAATCAATACATTAACCTAATTGAAAAACATGACATCAGCGATAAATAAATACTTGCCAAGCCATATGGCGCTAACTATGGGAAAAGGGGGGACAAATATGAGGCTTTCATTGTAGTAGAAATCCTACCTTAAAACGGCACCGGTACCCACGCGCTCGATTCGAAGATTTCAATCAAATAAAATAGTACGATTAGGAACGTACTCAGCACAATGGCAAAAGCCGGTGGATCGAGGTGGGTATCGGCATGGGCGTAAAAGAGCCTCTGCGTGATTTCACCTAAAACGGCGGCGATCACGCCAAACATGGCGCCGATCATTAAGAGGGCACCCATGTCAAATCCACTGAAATCACTTCCGCCGGCCGCAGCAAGAATGGCTGTACTCGCCACCAGCGACATGTGATGAGTCACCGGTATTTTCTGCACACCAAGGTTAAGAAACAACAGGGAAGCCGCACTGATGCCAAACGGCAGGAATGCGCTGCCGGTCTGATAGGTGATGAATGCCGCAAGAATACCTACCACAAAACCCAACACCGTCACATCCAGCCATTTGTATTGGTGACCCAGCCAGGGTTCAACCAGAAGCCGTTCGGAATTCTTATCCCGCTTTTCAAGCTTCTCGAACGGCTTCATATTCATCAAGCCTTTGGGTGCTTTACCCATAATCGGGTACTTAAAGAAGAGCCTGTGAGCAAAGGCGGATAATACCACGGCAACGGCGATAGGGTCCCAGGGCAGCGAAAATGTGGATGAGAGCGTGGTGATCCAGTAGCCCAGAATTCCGAAAAGACCACCCACTATCAGTACATCCGGTTTGGGACCAAACGCAAAGCCAATGTTCTTGGATTCGTGATAGGGAAATCCGGTATCCATATATCCTTTTTTGGCAGCATAAGCCGATGCGGCAGCGCCGGCTGCAAAACTGATGTGCGGACCGAAAACAGGGCCAAAGGCGATTTGTCCGGTAATGGCAGCCGATTGCAGTGTGTCGGGATCCACGCCCATCAGGCCTGAAAGGTCACCGCTCAGAATCTTCACCCCTTCCCCAAGCATTACAAGAAATCCCGTGAAAATAAACGCCGGCAGAGCACCGATTGCCGCTCCGAAAGCACCACCTGCGAAAGCGGCAAGGAGCATGCCAAGCCACCAAAGATCCGACAGTTCTGCCATTTGAGTCCCCTTTAGTTATCTGATATTGTTCTGAATGTACACAAGACAAAAAAAGCGGAATTAAAATGAGAAGAGCAAGTGGCGGGTGTGAAGATGAGTTAGAAGGAAAAAATTCCAAATCCTAAATCCTAAAAACTCTGCAATTTTCAATATGCAATCTGTAATTCCCCGATCTGCAATCTGAGATTAATCATCTGATCTCACAGCTGATATCCACAAATAAAAAAAGGCACCCCGGAAAACCGAAGAGCCTTTTAAAGGTTTGGATGATCGTCAGCTGTAGATTAGCCGAGGAATCCGAGTACTGACTGAGGACCCATGTTTGCCTGGGCCAGCGCAGAGGTTGCCGTCTGCTGAAGAATCTGCAATCGAATCGACTCACTCTGCTCTTTTGCAAAGTCGGCATCCATGATCCGGCTAGCGGCCGAGGAGTTCGCGCTGATCGACTGCGATAAGGTAATCTCCCTTACGCTCAGTGATGATTGTGCAATACCAACATCATTCACTCTGCCTGCCATTGTATCGATTGCTCCGTCAATAATAGACATGAATTCTCGATAGTCAGCAGCAGTTGCTGCAGTGGCACCGTCAGCAAACTGAAGTGCTCCCTGACCTCCGGCTCCTGTGGATTCTACACTGATGTTACCGCTTCCAATACCTGAGGTATCAAACAGCTCATTCACATTCACTGCGCTTAAATCTGCCGTTAATGTATCCGAACTTCTTTCACCAACCTGGAATGTGAGCGAAAGTGCACCGCTAAATCCACCTGACTCACCGTTGAGAAGCTGAATGTCCTGGAATACGGTTTGATTCGCGATTTCATTTATGTCGGCGGCAAGAGCAGCGATCTGCTCACCGATGAAACCTCTTTCATTTTCACCAAGTGTATCGTTGGCTGCCTGTGTAGAAAGAGCCTTCATTTCTATCAGATTGTCCATGATTGTGTCGAAGCTCGACTCGGTTATATCAAGAACCGATTTGGCATCACCCACATTCGAAAGAGCCTGCTCGAGTCCCGCAACACGGGCGTTCAGCTTGGTTGCAATTGAGTAACCGGCAGCATCATCTTCTGCCCGGTTTATCCGCAAACCTGTAGACATCCGCATTTGATTCTGTGCCAGTCCTCTGTTGATACGATTCAGTGACAGCTGGGAATCCAGCGACTGAATGTTTGTATTTACTCTGTTAAGATCACCAAAACTTGACATGATTGTTCACCTTTTTGTTGTTGTTAAATCTTAATTCTGTCTGTGATTGTGTTGTTGATTACAGGAGTTATCGTATCACAAATGGCAGTCTTAAATTCCGCACAAAAAATTTTTTATAGATTTTTTCTTCAAACTTATCCACTTAATAATATTATCTTTAATTCCGGTTCAAGAAATGAGATTTTTTACAGGGAAGCTCCCTCAAAGTTTTTCAGTTTTGCTACAGGCGTGATGACATTCTAAAATTTTTGTCATCTTTTTTTTAAATAATCGGGCCTTCTAAAAACCCGACCTCTGCTGCGTCTTCAAAGTGCGGGTGAATTACAGGGTGAAAAGTTCAGGGAGAGGCCTCTGCGTGTATCAAAATTGACACGACAACGTCTGCGATTTCAGGGTGAGTGCCATTTGTCTCTGGGTAGAATAGATGCAGCGTTCTCTTCGTGTACGATTTAAAAAATCGAAATCCGAAATCCCAAAAAAGCTATGTTCTAAATTTAAAATCAAAAAAAAGGCCCTCCGGAAATCCGGAGAGCCTTTTAAAGGTTACGTTACAATTCTGCGGTTAGTGATTAACCGAGGAATCCGAGTACCGACTGTGGACCCATATTAGCCTGGGCAAGAGCGGAAGTAGCTGTCTGCTGGAGAATCTGCAGACGAATCGACTCACTCTGTTCCTTGGCAAAATCCGCATCCATGATACGGCTCGCTGCCGAAGAGTTGGCGCTGATCGACTGAGACAGGGTTATCTCTCGAACGCTAAGTGATGACTGGGTAATACCCACATCATTAACACGTGTTGCCATCTCATCAATTGCACCGTCGATATTACCGAGGAATGAGCGGAAATCTGCTGCAGTTGCATCATCGGTAAATGTAAGTGCTCCCTGCCCTGTGGTTGATGCAGAACTTGCTGTTATGGCTGCACCGTCGGCGAGACCTCCTCCTGCGCCTGTAGCGGCACCAAGGTTAGCAGTACCTGATGTAGCCGCAGCGAAAAGTTCACCCACGTTTACTGCTTTAAGATCGGCAGTAAGTGTATCTGCTTCACGCTCGCCTACCTGGAATGTGAGCTCAAGAGATCCGGTATTATCATCACCATCAAGGAGCTGTATATCCTGAAATACGGTTTGAGTCGCTATTTCATTAATGTCATTCGCCAGGGCTGCTATTTGCTCGCCAATATAGCCTCGCTCATCAGAGCCCAGCGTATCGTTGGCAGCTTGCGTTGCAAGTGCTTTCATTTCGATCAGGTTGTCCATGATCGTATCAAAGCTCGACTCGGCAATATCGAGTACCGACTTGGCATCGCCTACGTTCGAAAGCGCCTGCTCGAGTCCCGCAACACGGGCGTTCAGCTTGGTTGCAATCGAGTAGCCAGCGGCATCGTCTTCAGCGCGGTTAATCCGCAGACCTGTTGACATTCTCATCTGGTTTTGAGCCAGGCCTCTGTTGATTCGATTCAGCGACAGCTGAGAATCCAGCGACTGAATGTTTGTATTTACTCTGTTAAGATCACCAAAACTTGACATGATTATTCACCTTTAATTATTAATTGATAAATACTGTAATTGTGATTGTGTTGTTGGTTACAGCAGTTATCGTTACCCGAAAGGTGGTCTTAAGTTTGGCCTTAAAAATTTTTTAAGCTAAAATTAATCAGATGCTTAGATTCGCAACTTTTTTCTCAGAATTATTCTCACTGATCTTCTCCCTGAGTATCGTACTGGAAACGTGATTGGTATAAGGCAGGTAAATGACCTGAACGCCTACTGATTGAAATTGATCTTCGTACCTATTCCACCGGGCGCTCCCTTTCCAGTCATCACCAACATAAATTTTATGAAATTTATATCTTTCCCATGCCTGAAGTTTGTCCATATCTTTTTGAGGAACCACCCGATCAACAAATTTTAAAGATCTGATGATTTCTGCCCTCTCTTTGTATGGAATTATCGGAAATTTATTTTTTCGAAAATGACACAACTCATCGGTTGTAACACCCACAAGCAGAGAATCGCAGTCTGCAGAAGCCTTTCGAAGAATATTCAAATGGCCGATGTGAAAGAGATCGAATACACCTGTAGTATAACCTATAATCCTTTTTTGTTTCATGGCTATATTTCACTGTAAGCTGCTATGTAGGCCGGATTGCAAGCTTCAAGCTCTTCATATTCTCCCTGCAGTGTTTGCAGCCAATCCAATTCTTTTTTACACAGGTAGCGAGAATAGAAGTCAATATTCTTCCTTGATAATTCCGGCTTTAGAAATTTTCGGGGAGAAGTTTGAGGACCAAGGCTTCCCTCAAGAAAGGTGTCCAGTAAATTTTTTGATACTTCCGGTTCAAGAATCAGTTTTTCAAAACTTATCATAAGTACAGACTTTTTGCCCAAGTGGGCATAGACCTTTCTCATTCCATCCATGCGCATTTTAATCCAGGCGATATGCTGCCTGAATCTTTCTGATCTGTCTCCGCTATAAATCTTTTCCTTCGGCTCATGATACCATTTATAAAGCGTGCCTTTACGAATGATTTCAGCCATCTGGTCTTTGGGATTTCTGTACACAATGATCCACTTAAAATTTCCGAATATTTTTTCCCAAACCGGTATCAGGCTTGTATTTTCAATGAATACAGGCTGGTCTATGACCAGATGCCCGCCGGCTCCGGCATAGTTTTCCTTATAGCTTTCCAGAAAATCGTGAACAAGCTGCAACCGTTTTCCTGAATCAAGTTCAACCTTAAGATTTCTATTGAGAATGTGCAGCAGCTTCAAAGCGCTGATCTCTTTGTCTATCTGTTCGGGATTAAGATCAAAATCCCTTCTTCTGCTGATTTCCCTGTAGTAATCGGCCCTTTTCTCGACAAATGAATCTATCGCGGAATTTGCTCCAGGATTGAGGGCTGTCGATAAAATCATTCCGGGCCTGCTCAATATGTTATTGAATTCAAACTCCCCGCCTGAGTTTTCTTCAAAAGGATAAACCACTGAATCGTATTCACGCAGCAGATCGCCCACAGCACTTGATCCGGATGAAAGTGTACCGCTTAAAAGAATTTTATAGCCCATCTTTATGTACTTGTTAAAATTTCGTTTCCCAGTTTTGAATTACGTCATTCAGATCCGGGTACATTTGTTGTATAAGCAGATGCGATGTCTTCAGCAGCCTGTTTTTCACGTTTTGGCCTTTTGGAGGCTTCACATAGTCGTGACGTAAAACGGCATCAGGAAAATAAATAAGCTTCTTCTGTTCAAAACCTTGTTGATGGTATCTGTAGCTCAGCTCCATTCCTTCGTGATACACCATGATGGAGTCATTCCATCCTCCGGTTTTGAAAAATGGTGTTGCCTGAAACGAAGTATTTCCCTCCAGTAAGCATACTGCGGGCTTCATTGTCTGCCCGAGATCGTAGTGAGCGGGCATATATCCGCCCTCTTTCTTTGGCCTGTAGATTCCCCTTGCTACATAGATATCTCGATTTTTGTGTAAATCAATATGGGCATTTATCATGCCATCTTCAGGCATACCGTCGTCGTCGACAAACATAAATATGTTGCTTTCCGAGAATAAAGCACCAAAATTCCGGGCCATACATGCACCCGCATTTTGCCTCAGGTGGATCATCGAATCCGTGTATTGATAAATCGCATCCGTTTTCTCTTTTGCGAGACCATTATTTACGAAAAGGATCTCTACTTCAGGGGTCTTTTGCCGATAGATCTCCTTCAGATTTTTTACAACATCCTCATTGATCTTGTTGCTAACTACCACAACGGAAAGTTTAGGATTCTCAACGCGGTTGATGACATCAACTCTCTCGAAAAAGTAGTTATAAAGCGTTGCTTTGTGTGACCACCCTTTTTCTGCCAGTTTCCATTTCAAGACAGAGGGTTCAGTTTCATTATTTAATGTCTTAACCGATAGCAATCCTCGAACCATCAGGAAGAACGCGAAACCATCTGCCCCATCCTCGTTTAGTCTTTCCTGAGCGCTTTCAATAATCCCATCCAGATACTCGTCTAACTCGCAATTTTTCATTTTGTGAGAGATGTTAACGCATACGGCCGCTTTGCCGGGGGATATCGGAGCTGTCCAAAATTCGGAGGGAATAATTCTTGCTTCTTGCTCTACAGCTTCTGCTCCTGCAGAAACTTCCGTGTTATGTAAACCATTTAAAGAGTGTCCATTTTGTGGATAAACTTCAAATTCCTTCAGCTTTACATTTTTATCACGTTTACCTGTACCATTGGCGGACATTAAATCATCGATCATCTGCCATTTTAAAACCGCGGCACCAGACTCCGGGTTGTCCTTCAATACCTCGATAAATTTTTGCTCCTGTATTCCGCAAAAAAATGCGGTCAGCTCCTTCAAAAGTATCCAGGCCTCAATCGTACGCACAGACAACCAATTTTTTTGATCCGTAACGATACCTGACTCATCCTGCTCCGAAACAGGCATCAGGAAGGGAAGGCCTGTATCCATATTCTGCTTTCCCAGCTGTGTGGTTTCGAGCAGTTTCTGCATAACCTCTACAGCCTGACTGCGTTTGCCCAGCATTCTCAAGAGCCTTGAAAGAGTAAAAGCAAGAGACGTACTATTTCTGCCACTGTTATAGT
>PWWL01000336.1 GCA_003561515.1 Balneolaceae bacterium | reverse complement strand
TATCACCGCAGCAAGAGCACCGGCTACACCACCCGCAGCTGCACTTGCAAAGGTTATAGAACCTTCGTAGCCACTTAACCTGAGAACAATTAACGCTATAACTGCTGTGATTACTGCATAGGTCGCGATTGTAAGTAAATAGGATGACTTCATTTTAACTTACCTTTTTCTGTGTTTTAGGTTGATTGTCCAGGGTTTCCATCAGCTTGAGAAAACGACGGACTATTCCTGCCAGTCCTCCAGTAGTACCCTAATTTGGATCTTGACACTATACTAAATTAACACATAAAAAATGGAATAAAAAAATTAATGATTATAATAATTTAAAATAAAGTTTATAATAAAATATATATAAACATATTTTATTTTTGCGGGATTTATCAGGGCAAACCAACTTAATCTGCTGAAAGCTATGATTCAGCAATCACCTGATTCTTAGTATGGTAAAGGACATAGAAAGACTGATTCAATTAATTCAGCATACTTTGACAATGGGCGGGAGTGGCATATATCAAAGTTAGCTGCAACCTATTATTTATCATTATCCAGCCAGGCAACTTTTTGATCATGCCGGTGCGGTGCCGCGATGATGTTGTCGTATATCTCGGGCCGCCGTGCTTTCTTGTACCGGTACCCGCCGGCATCCTGGTTTTTTTGAGGTGTGATGGATGCAGTGACCATATCATCACCTAGCTCTCGGCATTCGGTAAGGATGTCGCCGAAGGGATCAATGATCATGGAGCACCCGTTTTTGAGCTGGTCGTGATCCATCCCGATTGGGTTGGTAAACACGACGTACGCGGCATTGTCGTAGGCCCGGGCCGGTAGCCATTTCATCAGCCATTTGCGGCCTTTGAGTCCGTCAAATTCTATTCTTAGTGAGGTTGGGTCAGTCTCACGGTTATCCCAAAGCTCCGGATCCACAAAACCGGCACCGGGACGCGTGGAGGGCGTGCACATGGTAACGTGCGGCATAAAGATGATATCGGCCCCAAGCAGGTTGGTGGCGCGCACGTTTTCAATAATGTTGTTGTCGTAGCAGATCAAAATGCCGCATTTCCAGCCGTGCAGATCGAACACACAGTACTCATTGCCGGGGGAAAGGTGGCGGCTGATAAACGGGTGCATTTTCCTGTAGGATGCTACCAGTCCGTTTTGGTCAACACAGACATACGTGTTGTAGATCTTTTGATCGTCATCTTTTTCAAAAAGGCCGGCGAGAATGGTAATTCCATGCCGAACAGCAATTTCGGTAAGTTTATCGACAGATGGTCCGCCCGGTACGGGTTCGGCCAGCTCCAGTAATTCGTCTTTGCTCAGCGAATTTGCAACGGTGTATCCGCTGATGCAGCATTCGTGGAAAGCGATGATATCGGCGCCGGCACTTGACGCTTTTGCTGAAAAGTTGTCAATCACTCCAAGGTTGTACTCTTTGTCGAGGCTGCGGTGCTCGAACTGAACGGCGGCAATTCTGAGGTTTTTCATATTCGGGATGATGGATCAGCAGGTTCTAACCAACCGGCAAACTATCCAATCGTCAGAACATTTGCATCCGTACTTACGAAATCACTTCGTGTTACACTTATGGGGCGTCAGGAGCCAAGGAAAAGCACTTCCGAGAGGCCGTTCTTTTTCAGCTCGGGACCAGAGATGGTGTAGCCGCCGGCAAAAGATGTACGGGTTCCTTCGATGCAGGTAGCCGCTCCGCCTGTTCCGTTTTTGATCTTCATCTCATCAAGATTCCCGAATTGAGCAAAGTCGATCAGGTGATGGGCTGTAAAGGCAAAATTGGCTGATTCATCGGAGCAGAATGAGGAAGCAAAGGATTCCGCTTTCTCTTCACTGAAACCTGGATATACTGGGTAAGAAACTGAAAATTGTGAAATGCTCTCGTCCAATTCAACCTCAACTTCAGAGGTGATGGAGATCGCCCAGTTGGGAAGTCCGTTAGTAGAAAGTATGCCTTTCTCAATCAGGAAGCCGAGATCGTTCTCAGTCAGTTCGTTGATAGCCGCTTCAACCGCAAGCAGGTCGAAGGTCACGGGAATCCCGAAATCTGAAAGAAGTGCTGCAATTTCTGCATTGTTCAAGCCATGAAGGTTCCACGAAGAAACTGCTTCAAGTGTTGTGGATGTAAATGAGGTGAGTGAGGTGTCGGTTGCAACAAGTTCGAAGTTGGCGAGTTCTGCAAAAAGATTGTAGGGCAGTGTATGGTATCCCTGCTGCGGATTCAGTGAAACGGATGGGATTCTTGTACTCAGCGTGACTGTCTGGCCATTGCGGGCTTCAGAATCGATGGTATAGGTTAAAATGGCCAGTGAGTTTTGAAGCTCAAGTGATGTATGGCTGAAACTGATGTCATCATTGATCTGAGCAACGGCTGGTACCGGAATACCAAAGGTACCTTCAAAAGCGATCTGTGTGAACTGAGCCCCACGTTCATTTCCCCCCTGGAATGCTATCCTCTCCAAATGGGGCATCAGTATCACATAGATCATAAAAGCCGGAATCAGGTATTTGATAATAATCTCTTTCATCGTTGCTGCTTCATTGGTTGCCGTTTGAACTGTAACAGACAGATGCGAACAATGCTTAACATCTAATGTCTGTGTATAACATAACCTGAAAGAGGAATGGAAACACTACCGCATCATGTGGTTCTGAAAGGAATTTGAAGCTTGACTTGATGCCGTAAAGCTTGAATATAAATAAATTACGATTGATTTCTACATGTAGTGGCGAATGTTAGGCACGTATAATAATACGGTATAATGGCAGCCTGTCAGGAATGAACAGGTTCACTTTTTGAGAGGTATCACTATTCTAACGAAATACAATTTGTACTGCGTCGTGAAAGTTATAGAAGCAGAAACTCGTTGAAACAGGTAAAACCAGCACCGATCAAATACATGTTTAACAGCCAGCCCAAACACCTCACCGCCAACAGATGGAAGCTTTCCCGGAAAGAGTTTACCCCGGCTTACCTCAAACTTTACGAATCCGATCGCTCCGTTTTTCAGGAGAGGATTGAGGAAGGGCTGCGGGTTCTGGAGAGATGTGATGTTTGTCCGCGCGACTGCCATGTAAACCGAATGGAGAATGAACACGGCAAATGCCGCACCGGACGCCACGCCTGGGTTGGAAGCTATTTCCCGCATTTCGGTGAGGAGGACTGCCTGCGGGGCTGGAAAGGATCGGGCACCATCTTCTTCTCGTTTTGCAATCTGAAGTGCGTGTTTTGCCAGAACCACGAGCTTTCGTGGGAGGGAGCCGGAAAGCAGGTATCCGCCGAAGAGATTGCAGGCATGATGCTGGAGCTGCAGGAGAGAGGCTGCCACAACATCAACTTTGTAACGCCAGAGCATGTGGTGCCACAGGTGCTCGAAGCCATACCTCCGGCTATTGAAAAGGGCCTGCGTCTGCCCATTGTCTATAATACAAGCGCCTACGACTCCATCCACTCTCTGAAACTGATGGAGGATATCGTGGACATCTACATGCCTGACTTCAAGTTCTGGGACCCGGACCTGTCAAAATTCTACATGACTGAAAGCACCTACCCTGAAGTGGCGCGTAACGCAGTTAAAGAGATGCACCGGCAGGTGGGCGATCTGAAGTTTGATGACGACGGCCTGGCCCTGCGGGGAGTGATTGTACGCCACCTGGTGATGCCCAATCGCGTGGCCGGCGCCGAAGAGATTTTCCGGTTCCTGGCTGAAGAGATCTCACCCCATACCTACGTTACCATTATGGATCAATACTTTCCCGATGCGCAGGTGCTAAGAAAACCGGGACGTTATGAAGATATCGAGAGGAGAATTACCAACGAAGAATTCAGGGAAGCAGAACAGGCAGCCAGCGATGCCGGACTGTATCGATTTGATGTACGATGGAGGGATATGAGGAATCTGTTTTAAAGTGAGTTCGATACAAGAATTTGGAAAAATGAGACTCCCCTCCTTCGTAAGGAGGGGCCGGGCCTGCCTGTGCCAAGGCTTCGGCAGACAGGGGTGGTTAAAACACTTTGAGTAGGAATACAAATTGAGAAACCAGATTAGAGGCTTTTTTCCCCAACGGGATGCCTATGGCACAACCACCCCTAAATCCCCTCCTTGTCCCATAGGGATCCTTTCGGGAAAAAGAGGGGACTTTTTCATTACCAAACTTAAAGTTATTATATCGAACGCACGTTAACTTAAAATTTGAGCAGACGGTCCCTGATCATCACGAATTCAGTCTTTGTGCAGCATCATCTACCGGCTCATAGCCGAGCTCCTGCTGGGCATTTTCAATATCCCAGAAACGTCCCTCGTTGCCGGAAACACCGTAGTAGATTCCAAACTCCGTCTCTGTCTCAAGGCTTTTCCTGAAGAGCTGCACTGTGTCGCGATGGCTCAGCCATGTTTTGAGCATGCGTCCGGTTGGGTCTGCCACGGGATCGTCATCCTCCGTGACCGTGCCGATTCTGAGGCAGATGCTGCTGATGCCGTGCAGCTCAAAGTACTTCCGGGCGATCGCTTCCCCGAATGCCTTGCTGGTGCCGTAATCGCTGTCGGGCCGTATGGGATCGGAAGGGCCGATTACAACGCCGCTGTTGCGGGTATGCAGCACGGGCGGAACTCCTTCATACCCGCCAGTTACATGATTGGAACTGGCCAGGATTACCCGCTTCACGCCGAACTTCCTGGCGCATTCATACACATTCCGGGTGCCGATGATATTATTCTTCAGGATCTCCTCCCAGTCTGAGTCAACCAGGGATGAAGCTGCCAGGTGGATTACGGCATCTGTCTGTCCGGCCTTTTCAAATACGCTCTTTATGCTTTCAAAATCGGAGACATCAGCACGGTAAAAATTCCGTCCGGCCCCGTCAGCTTTGTCGGTTTTCAAAAGTTGATATTGATCTGCCAATGCCCGGCAAAGCACGTTACCGATGATCCCTTCCGATCCGGTGATGATGATTTTTGACTTGCTCATCCAGTGTTTTTCCGGTTCTGGTTTTAAACGGTTAATCACTGCCCATGACTGTAATCACCAGCCGCCTCGCTCCGCCGCTGTTCCGGTGTTCGCAAAGATAGATTCCCTGCCACGTACCAAGATTGAAGCGCCCGTTTGTTACCGGTACCGAAACCGAATGACCCAGCAGCGAGCTTTTGATGTGGGAGGTCATATCGTCGGGGCCCTCCAGGGTGTGTTCAAAGAGGGAGGTGTCTTCGGGCACCATCCGGTTGAAATGGGTTTCGAAGTCTCGGCGAACAGACGGATCGGCATTTTCGTTGATGGTGAGCCCGGCGCTTGTATGCTGAATAAAGACATGGGCGATGCCCGTTTTAATCCCCTGCAGTTCAGGCAGGTTTGAGATAATTTCGTTCGTAACCAGATGAAAGCCGCGGGGCTTTGGAGAGAGGGTTATCTGTTTTTGGATTGTTTGCATATCAGGTGTTTGTGAATAGGCAAATGCAAAATTTAATGTTGATTCGAATGCACGTTCATGATCTGAAAGTAGGAGTTGATCAGGGGAGAGGCAAAAGGCATATCGAAGGACTGATACAAAAAATAGAGTTTCCCAAAGGGATCCCTTGCGGGGCGATATAAGAATTAAGAAAACACCTAGGAATGGGGTCTATCGTTCTTCAAGAGGGATCGGGCTTGAATGTGCTGAAGCATTGGCAGGCAAGTGTTGTTACAGCAGTTTGAGTGGGGATGCAATTTGAGAAATTAGCTCATCACCCATTTTCCCCGAAGTGATGCCTATGGTACAACCACCCCTAAATCCCCTCCTTGAAAAGGAGGGGACTTTTATCGTTGCCAAATCCAATGATATCAATTGGAACTCACATTATATTGAGTTCGATTACATCGCCACCGATTATCTCATATCCACATATACCGGTTGTCCGGTTCTGTGTGCTTCTGAGGCGGCTGCCGAGAAAACTTCGCGAACTTTTTCGTCCGTGTAATTTTGATCAACCCGGTGAGTGTATTTTTCGGATGAGCCTTCAGCGGCGTCAGCTATTGTAGATGCGGCACACGTTACTTTGATGTGCATCGGTGTATAAATGCCAAAGCTGATGTTTCCTACCAGCATGTTCAGAAAGCTGAGCCGTGTTTCAACTCTTGCCACTCCGTTCCTGCATTCATCCTGTGCACGTACCGTGTTGGGCGGAACCAGTCCGAAAATCCATGCGGATGCAAAGGTTTGTTCATACACTTCCAGGGATGGTTCAAGGCCGGTTGTAACCTGCGCGTGATAACATCCTGTTAGTACGAATGATCCTAATAGTGCGATGATTACAATGAGACTTTTATTCATTTTTCTCCGTATATGTTGATTGATTGAATTGTGAAGAATGGAAGGTGCAACAATATGTAGCATGTCTGCGGCAGCTTCATTTCTCTGCAGCATTTTACAAAAAAGTAATTGAAAAACATAAAGATAGAATAAGGAAAGGGAGGGATTCTCAGGCTACCCAAATAATCCCGAAATCACCCCGCCATCATGGCTTATGGTCTGCCCGGTAACGTAGCTGCTGTGAGGTGACAGAAGCCAGGCCGCCAGGGATGCGATCTCTTCTGCTTTGCCCATCCGTCCAACCGGGATGTTTGCTTCCATCTCCTCTTTGGCTTTTTCGTAGCTGATGCCACGAATGCTGCTGTTGTTTTTGATGACCCGCTCGATGGCCGGTGTTTCGTGCGAACCGGGTGCCAGCACATTCACCGTAACGCTGCTTTTAGCTATCTCGAGTGCCAGGCTCTTGGCAAACCCAACCACCCCGGCGCGAAACGCATTGCTTAGCGTGAGCGCGGGCAGCGGCTGTTTCACCGACTGGCTTTCGATGTAGAGCATGCGCCCGTATCCATTGTCCCGAAGTAGGGGGGCGAGGCGCAGTGAGAGATCGATCTTCCAGCGCATTACCAGCTGCCAGGCGGCGTCCCAGTCGTCTATTTTTGTATTGAGAGGGGTTCCGGTGGGAGGGCCTCCGGCGTTAATCACAATTCCGTGAAAGTCGCCTTTCTTCGCTGCCCTTTCAATTTTGTCGAGGGTTTCGCGGTAGATCAGGCTGCCTTCCACAATCTCCGTTTTCC
>PWWL01000168.1 GCA_003561515.1 Balneolaceae bacterium | reverse complement strand
CGCAAATACTTGTTTTTTCTATCTCTTACTTCCTTCTCCTTTTTCTTTCTTTTCTTGCCTATGTTGGGAGCACTTCCCGGCTTCTTTTGGCCAAGTCCCAGTTTATCAAGAATACTCATAGTAAATTATTTAATCGCAATGATTGCAGTAGGGTGTAACGTGAAGCCAGTGTAAAAGTATAGAATAACTTTTTAAATTAAGAAAACAGGTGGCAAATATTAATATCCTGTCAACCGGTATTTTCTCCGATCAGAGATAAAAATTCGTTTTCGTCAATAACTGTAATTTCAAGTTTCCGTGCTTTATCGAGTTTGCTCCCTGCCGCCTCGCCTGCAAGAACATAATCGGTGTTTCCGCTGACCGACGACGATGTTTTTCCCCCGTGCTTCTCGATTAAGCCGGACGCATCTTTTCTCGAGAGCGACGGAAGTGTTCCGGTTAATACGAATGTTTTTCCATCAAGCGCTGTGGATGCGACTTCCTTCTTTTTCATCGTAAAGTTGAGTCCAGCTTCGCGAAGGAGCTCAATAAGCTGGCGGTTTTTATTATTCGCAAAAAACTCGGACACGCTTTCAGCAATTTTCGGACCGATTGACTCTACGGACGTCATCTCATCAAGATTTGAACTCATCAGGCTATCCATCGACTGGAAGTGTGAGGCTAGGTCGCGTGCAACGGTTTTTCCCACATATCGGATGCCAAGTGCATAAATGACACGATCGAGCGGCTGCTGCTTACTTGCTTCAATTGCAGAAATCAGATTTCCGGCGCTCTTTTCAGCCATTCGCTCAAGAGGCATGATTTTCTCTTTACTCAGTGAGTATAGGTCGGCATAGGTTGCTATGAGGCCTGCATCAAGAAGCTGTTCTGCGACGGCTTCGCCAAGACCATCGATATCCATGGCATCGCGCGAGGCAAAGTGCTTGATTCGCTCGAGCACCTGAGGGGGGCACTGTGGATTCACGCATCTCCAGGCTACCTCACCTTCGAACTTCACAAGCTTTTCATTACAGGCAGGGCAGTGCTCCGGCATTGAAAAAGGTTCTGATCGATCGTTTCTGTCCGGGTTAACCACGCTTACTACCTGCGGAATTATCTCACCTGCTTTTTCAACCACAATGGTGTCGCCTACACGGATGTCTTTTCGCAGAATTTCATCTTCATTATGAAGAGATGCTCTTCTGACGGTGGTGCCGGCAAGGAGTACAGGTTTTAGTTCTGCAACAGGTGTGATTTTGCCAAGGCGGCCAACCTGTAACGTAATGGATTCGAGCAGGGTAGTTGCCTGTTCAGCTTCGTATTTGTAAGAAATGGCCCATCTGGGAGATTTTGATGTCGATCCAAGCACATCGCGATAGCGGTCTTCATTCACCTTGATTACCACGCCATCGATTTCAAACGGCAGGCTACGCCTCAGATCTTTCCATTCGCGAATTACATCTAAAACCTGGTCGATCGATTCGGTTATTTTAAAATAGCTGCTCACGGGCATACCAAGCTCATCCAGCAATTTCATCTTGTATTCTTGCGTTTGATATTCACCTGAATTTTCTAGAAGCAGGTCGAAAGCGAAGAATTTTATGGGTCTTCTTGCCACTTCACGCGGATCCTGCATTTTCAATGAACCGGCTGTAGAATTTCTTGGATTGGCAAATGGAGTAAGCCCTTGCTCTTCCCTGTATTCATTCAGCCGAACAAAGGCTTCCTTCTCCATATAGGCTTCACCGCGTACCTCCATTACGTTCGGGGCACCCTCGATAGAAAGCGGTATAACACCGATAGTTTTGATATTTGGTGTGATATCATCGCCTTTCTCACCATCACCGCGGGTAGCACCGAGTATGAGCTCTCCGTTTTCGTATCTGAGGCGTATGGAGGCACCGTCAAATTTCATTTCCACTGCGTATGTGAATTCGAAATCTCCGAGGCGATTTTTGACGCGCCTGTCAAAATCACGAAGCTCATCTTCATTGTATGTGTTATCAAGGCTCAGAAGTGCCTGAGGATGTTCCACAGTCGGGAACTGATTCGACGGGGCTCCGCCAACGCGTTGTGTGGGGGAGTCGTGAGTTGCAAGATCAAACTCTTCTTCAATGTTTTGGAGTTCAGCAAGGGCTTCGTCAAATTCCCTGTCTGATATAAATGGCTGGGCCTCTTCGTAATATGCCCTGTTAGCCCTGTTCAGCAGATCACGTAACTCCTCAACGCGCTGCTTTGCCTGCTTTAGATTCATCAAAGATTGTTAAGCTGTCGTATCGGTTTAAAACGTTGGTCTGTTGGCAACAGAATCGGGTTCCTGAACATTCGGCGGAAGTTCGAATGGAATGGGAGTAGCCCAGCGAGGTTCACCTTCAAACAGGTTGCGTGTAAGTTCAATCATATCCTGTTCGGGTTCGTAGTACTGCTGACGGGCATTTTCGATCAGGTGGCCATTCATAAACAGCAGCATTCTTTGATATTGTCCCCTTACGCGAAGTGTGTCACGGAATTCGAAATTCATGGCCACTCCCTGCTCAATCCAGTATGGATCAATTCTGGGTTTAAGATCGCTCCATACCCTCACAGGCTCGAGTGTTCCTGTAGCGGCATACACTGTGATATAAAGAACATCGTCAAGAACCACTGGTTCGGGTTCAGGCGGTGGTTCCGGAGAAATGTCGAGCTGTAACCCATTTCCGTTCGTAGCGGGAGGCGTAGGTTCAGCAGGTGCCTGAGTTTGGGGTAGTGTTTCTTCATCAGATGAAAAAATTCCGCCCTGCGACAGAAACCAAACCGCTCCTAAAATTACGATCAGAATCACGGCGGCTCCTATCAACCAAACAGGTGTCTTTTGTCTGTCGGGAGCAAACTTTCGGCCAACATCTGCCCAGTTTACGTTTCTTACGTTTGGAGGATCGGCTGCGGGTGCTTTTGCTTTTTGTGGTTTGGTCGAAGCTGCAGGCTTTTCTGATTTCAATTCAGGAAAATCGGCAACAAACCGAGGGTTTTTTTTCGTTTCGGCCTTTGGCTCAGATTCGGTGCTGAACTCTGATTCCGGTTCTTCTGAAGATTTTTTTGTGGAAAAATCAAAACTCTTTTTTGAGGCCGATCGCTCAGACGGCAGATTTTTGCTTAGCTCAGGAAAGGATCGAAGCAGTAAATGATTATAGTTTCCAATCTCTTCCTGATCGAGCGCACGGGTCACGATTTCATCGTCGAGTTTCAGTGCTCGCCCGTAGGTTCTTACAAAACTACGGACATACGTAATGATCTCGTCCGTCTTGCGAAAGATTTCCCCACTCTCGATCGATTTCAGCGTATCGAGCGGGATTTTAGTGGCATTTTGAATATCCTGAATGGTAAGCCCGAGATGATTTCTAATGGTTGCAAGGTCTTTCCCAAGTGATGGCATGGATACAAGTTTTGATGTTTTCTGAGTTTCGCAAATCTACCTAAATATACAGCATTCACAAAAAGAACGATGTAAAGAGAATTTCTTTGTAAGCATTTTTAAAAAAATGGTTCCTACTGTAAAGGAGATATTATGAAGAGATGGATTCAGCCGTTTATTGAAGTTGCGTTCCCTAACGTTTGTGCCTGCTGCGGAAGTTCACTTTACGGGGATAAAAGGTATATTTGTGCCTGGTGTACTGATAGCAGATTTGAGGATGCTTGGGATGAAGAGACGATACTTCCTGATAACGTACAATTTGTATTTTCAATGTGGCAATTCGACAAAAGCGGAAACCTTCAGGACCTGCTGCACAATTTGAAGTATAACTTTTTAAAAGAAGTAGGCAGGGAGTTGGGCTATCTCGCCGGCAGAGCGTTTATTGAGAAAATGGATGCCGATATCCTTCAGGAAGTTCAGGAAGCGCGTCCGCTGATGGTACCCGTTCCGCTGCACCGATCAAAAGAGAGAAAACGAGGATTTAATCAATCAAGCGCCCTGGCCGAAGGTTTTTCAAAGGCCACTGGCTGGCCGGTACTCACTGATAATACGGTCATCAGAAAGAGGAAAACCAAAACACAAACAGGCCTTACCACAGGGCAACGTGCCCATAACTTGAACGGTGCATTCGGGGTAAACAGCCGGGAACTGCTTGAAGAGGCATTTCCGCTGATCATCGACGATGTTTTTACAACCGGGGCCACCACGTTTGAACTTGCCTCAACGATTTGCTGCAATGGTCAGACGTGCGGGATTGTAACCATTGCGAAAGCGTGATAAGACTGGTTTATTCAATATTCGCAATTGAACTATAGAACTTAATCAATGGATCGTTATGGGAATTTTCTCTCGCAGAGTTACGCCGAGTTTAGCGCAGAGTTGCGCAGAACGTTAGTGCTCGGAGCTAAGCGATTACCGTGAAACGCTCATCTTTTCCTCACGTAGTGAAATGCGGGTTAGCTTGGCTCGTAAGCCAGATTGGGCCCGAGCCATCGCTCCATTTCTGCCACGCTCATCTTCTTGCGGCCGGCATAATCTTCGACCTGATCGAGCTGAATATTGCCAAGGCTGAAATACCGGGCGTTCTCATTCGCAAAATAGAGCCCGCATACCGAAGCCGCAGGTGCCATGGCAAGGTGTTCGGTAAGGGTGATTCCGGAAGTTTCTTCAACGGCTAAAAGATTGAACAGGGTACGCTTTTCGGTATGGTCGGGCTGAGCGGGGTAGCCGGGTGCCGGACGTATACCGCGATAATCTTCACGGATCAGCTGATCGTTGTCCAGATCTTCACCCGGAGCATATCCCCAATACGTGCGGCGCACTTCCTGATGCAGCATTTCTGCAAACGCCTCTGCAAACCGGTCGGCCAGTGCTTTTACCAGAATCGCATTGTAATCGTCATGATCCTGCTCAAATTTCTTTACCAGTTCAGTAACTCCATGGCCTGCAGTAACGGCAAACGCCCCTAAGTAGTCGGGGCGGCCGCTCTCTTTTGGTGCCACGTAATCAGCGAGGGCCTTGTTAGGCTGGACTGAACGCTTTTGCGACTGCTGTCTGAGCGTATGAAAGGTTGCAATAACCTCTTTTCGGCTTTGATCGCTGTAAAGCTCGATGTCATCGCCAGTGGAGTTGGCCGGAAAGAGTCCCATTACGCCCTTTGCGGTGATCAGTTTTTCGCTGATAATTTTATCAAGGAGCTGATTGGCTTCATCGAAAAGTTTTCTGGCCTGTTCGCCCGCTATTTTATCCTGAAGGATATCGGGGAATTTCCCTTTCATTTCCCAGGCAATGAAAAACGGCCCCCAGTCGATGTAGCGCCGCAGCCGGTCGAGTGAAACATCTTCAAATACGGTAATGCCGGGATGTACAGGCGGACAAATATCCGCTTTCTTCCAGTCAAGAGGAGTTTTGTTTTTTCTGGCATCTGCGATGGACAGATACTTCTTTTTACGGCCCCGGCTGCTGTACTGTTTTCGAAGTCCCTCATATTCCTCTTGAACTTCATCAAGAAAACCGCGCTTCAGGGTTTTGGAAACCAGCCGATTCACCACGGTAACGCTGCGAGATGCGTCGAGAACGTGAATAACGGGATTGTTGTAATTCGGGGCAATCTTCACGGCGGTATGCATCCGAGATGTTGTGGCCCCGCCGATCAGCAGGGGTGTTTTGAATCCTTCGCGTTTCATTTCTGAAGCTACATGCACCATTTCGTCGAGAGAGGGGGTGATAAGCCCGCTCAGTCCCACCACATCCACGTTGTGTTCTTTTGCAGCTGCAAGTATTTTTTCGGCCGGATTCATAACGCCGATATCAATCACATCATAATTGTTGCACCGCAGAACTACCGCTACGATGTTCTTGCCAATGTCGTGCACATCACCTTTTACCGTGGCCAATAGAACTTTGGCCTTTGGTTCAGAATTTTGATTTTTCTCCTTTTCCGCTTCGATGTAGGGAATCAGCACCGCAACGCCTTTTTTCATCACGCGGGCGCTTTTCACAACCTGAGGCAGAAACATTTTGCCGGCGCCGAACAGATCACCCACCACGTTCATGCCGTCCATCATTGGCCCTTCGATTACCTCAATGGGTCTGTCGTATTGCTGGCGGGCTTCCTCCACGTCGGCTTCAATGTAGTCCACAATCCCTTTGATGAGGGCATGCTGAATTCGCTCTTCAACGGTGCGATCACGCCAGGCGTCTTTTCTGACGGTGATTTCGCCCTCATCCTGATCCTTAATTTTATCGGCATATTCAATCAGGCGTTCGGTGGCATCATCACGACGGTTCAGCAGCACATCTTCAACCAGTTCCTTCAGCTCGGGTTCAATTTCTTCGTACACCTCAAGCTGGCCCGCATTCACGATGCCCATATCGAGCCCCGCATTGATGGCGTGGTAAAGGAAAGCCGCGTGTATGGCCTCTCTCACCGTGTTGTTCCCGCGGAATGAGAAGGAGATATTGCTCACGCCGCCGCTCACCTTCGCCAGTGGAAGATTCTCCTTTATCCACTTCACTGTGTCAATAAAGTCGACAGCGTAGTTGTTGTGCTCGGCCATTCCGGTGGCCACGGTGAGGATATTGGGGTCGAGTATGATATCCTGTGGCTGAAAGCCAACCTCATCCACAAGTATGTGGTATGCCCGTTTGCAAATTTCTTTCCGGCGTTCGAGTGAGTCGGCCTGACCCTGTTCATCGAAAGCCATCACCACCACGGCTGCACCGAAATCCAGAATTTTCTGTGCCTGTTCCTTAAAAACCTCTTCGCCTTCTTTCAGGCTTATGGAATTCACCACGCCCTTGCCCTGGGTGGTTTTGAGCCCCGCAATCAGCACATCCCACTTCGAGCTGTCGATCATGAAAGGCACGCGTGCGATGTCGGGTTCGGCAGCCATCAGGTTGATGAAATCGCCCATTACCTTCTCCGAATCGAGCAGGCCTTCGTCCATATTCACGTCGATCACCTGGGCACCGCCTTCCACCTGTTCGCGCGCCACGGAGAGGGCTTCTTCGTAGTTTTCTTCTTTGATGAGCCGTTTGAACTTTGCTGACCCGGTAACGTTGGTGCGCTCGCCCACATTTACAAAATTAGTTTCGGGACGTATCACCAGAGGCTCCAATCCGCTCAGGCGCATGTACGGTTTCACTTTGGGCCTTGTTCGCGGTTT